>DASZOW010000210.1:0-17299 GCA_035550615.1 Puia sp. | reverse complement strand
GATCTGGGAGATGGACGGCAGCAGCCTGCATGGCTATAAAGGCGATTATGCCAATTATCTCGGGAAGAAGGCGGCAAGGCTCGAAAACGACACCGCCTCCATCGAGAAGGCGCGCAACACCTACCGAAAAGAGTTAGAATGGATGCGCAAACAACCCAAGGCCCGTACCACCAAAAGCAAAAGCCGCCAGGATAATTTCTATGTCGTGGAAGCCAGGGCGAAGCAGCGGATCGAAGATCAGCAGATCGAGCTGCAGATGAAGATGAACCGGCTCGGGGGCAAGGTCGCGGAGCTGAAGAAGGTCTACAAAAGCTTTGGCGACAAGGTCATCCTGAAAGGATTCGACTATACCTTTAAACGGGGGGAGCGTGTCGGGGTCATCGGCCGGAATGGCGTGGGCAAGTCCACCTTTATCAATATCCTTCAGGGTATCGAACCGGCTGATAGCGGCAAGGTCAATATCGGCGAGACCGTGATCTTCGGAAACTATTCGCAGCAGGGACTGGTGATCAAAGAGGACATGCGTGTCATCGAATTCGTGAAAAATATCGCCGAACACTTCCCGCTCGCGGCAGGCGGCTCGTTAAGCGCGGCCCAGTTCCTCAATCTTTTTCTTTTCCCGCCCGAACAGCAATACACCTATATCTCCAGGCTCAGCGGCGGAGAGAAACGGCGGCTGCATCTGCTGTCGATACTTTTCCGGAATCCCAATTTCCTCGTCCTCGACGAGCCGACCAACGATCTGGACCTCCCTACCCTTGCGATCCTCGAGAACTTCCTCAGCGAATACCAGGGCTGTCTGCTCATCGTCTCGCACGACCGTTATTTCATGGACCGGCTGGTCGACCACCTGCTTGTCCTGGAAGGCGACGGCGCTGTACGCGATTTCCCCGGCAACTATTCCCTGTATCGGGAATGGCAAAAGGTTAACGAGGAGGGTGATCCGTTCCCCAACGAGCAACCGGTCGTCCAGACCGCGGCCGCATCACCGTCATCGTCCGCTGCGCCGGCGCCACCCAAACGCCAGCTCTCTTATAAAGAAAAAAGAGAATTTGAAACGCTGGAACAGGAGATAGCGCTGCTCACCCGGGAGAAACAGGAGGTCACCGAAAAATTGAACAGCGGGACGGCTCCCTTTGAAGAATTGCAGCAATTGTCCGTCCGGATCGGCGAGATCAGCCAGCTCCTCGACGACAAGGAATTGCGCTGGCTCGAGCTTAGCGAGTTCGCCAATTGACGCTGGCACATTATAGAACAACAAAGGCCCCATCCGGGGCCTTGTTCATTTTATGATCTTATAGCACCACCGGAACAATTTTCTCTGGAAATCGAACGGTGTGGTGGCGCTCGTGATATCTTTGACCGAAGCCGCCCGGAGCTTCTCCGTTTCGAGCTGGAACTTCCGGTAGTTGGTGCTGAAGTACAGGATGCCATCCGGCTTCATGGCGCGCAGCGTCTTATTGATCAGGTCCGCATGATCACGTTGGATGTCCAGAAAATCCTTCATGCGTTTGCTGTTGCTGAACGTGGGCGGGTCCATGATCACCAGTTCGTAGCCGTTGGGCGGAAGCTCATCCAGCCATTGTTTGACGTCTGCATGGATAAACCGTTGTTTGCCGGCATCGGGCGCCACGTTCAGGGCCAGGTTGGCTTCGGCCCAGCTCAGATAGGTTTTGGACAGGTCGACGGAATCGACCTGCGCCGCACCGCCCGCCGCGGCATATACGGAGAAAGAACCGGTATAGCAAAACAAGTTCAACACCCGTTTGCCTGCCGCTTCCTGCCGGACCATGCCGCGTGTAATCCGATGATCCAGGAACAGCCCCGTATCCAGATAGTCCGCCAGATTCACGCGGAACGAAAGTCCCGCTTCTTTAACGACAAAGAACTCCTGTTCGCTGGACAGCTTTTCATATTGTCCCTGCCGCCCGGCCTTCCGCCGCCGCTGCCGGTAATAGATTTGTTCGTCGGGTGTCTCCAGCACCTCGCTGATCGTGGGAACACAGGATTCCAGCCACTGTTCATGTTCCTCTTCCGTCATCCCATGCCGGCGCTGGTATTCGGCCAGATAGAGCTTGTCCTCATATCTTTCGATACAAAAGGGAAACTCCGGCAGATCGTGGTCATAGATGCGATAACAGGTAACGCCCTGGCGTTTCGCCGCACGCGATACATGCCGGTAAACCTTGACCAGCCTGTTCCGGAACATCTGCATTTTTTCATCACTCTCCATAGCATTACCTGCCGAATACCTTCTTCAGCAGCTCGTCGGCCTGGCCCGCGGGATTGGCGCGGATCTGTTTTTCTTCCACGGCTACATAATAGAAGACCCCGAAAAGCGCTTTGTCGGTAACATAGGCGGGAAGATCGGGATTGATCTTTTTCTGGAACGGGATCTTGTTGTATGTGCCGACTACCGTATTCCAGGACGACGTGGCGCCGGTCTTATTCAGCGAGTTTTTGATCACGGGCAGGAAAGCGGCATACAATTGAGCGGAGGTGGACCTGCGCAGATAGCTGGTGGCAGCGGTATCGGAACCGCGCAGGATGTTCAGGCCATCGGTGACGGTCATATTTTTGATGGCATTCAGAAATATGGGGGCCGCGGATTTGGCGGCATCTTCGGCGGCTCGGTTGATATCGAGAATGGCCTTATCTACCTGGGGACCGAAACCGGCGTTGCGCAATGTCCTTTCCATCTTGGCCGCCTCGGGCGGGAACAGGACCTTTACCACCGCATCCTTGAAAAAACCATCGGCGGCAGATAACTTTTCGGTACTCTTTTGGGTACCCTTGTTCAATGCATCCTTGAGACCTGATACAATATCATTGGAGCTAAGTCCTTTGCCTAAGAGGGAACCCTGAGCCTGAACGAAGAGAACGGAGAATAGGGCCAGACATGTAACAGCGGTAAGTTTCTTTATCATGGAAATTTTTGTTTTTTAACGGCGGCTGTCCCCATTTATTGCCCCTGCAATTATTGCCAATAAACCCGTATCTTGCCGGCCTATTAAAATAGGATTAAATAATATGAAGATATTTCTTGCATCGTCGATCTGTGCCGCCCTGGCTCTACCGGCTGTGGCTCAAACCACACATCCTGCGCATCCCGCGGCGACCCATAGACCCGCTGCGGCCCATAAAGCTGCGGCTGCCGGAACATCTGCCGTATTGAAAACCACCCAGGATTCGCTAAGCTACGCCATCGGTCTGAGTGTGGCAAATTTCTATAAGCAGCAGAACATTACCAATATCAATACTGCCCTTGTGATGCGCGCTATCAACGATGTCAACAAGGGGAACAAGCAGGTGCTGGATGAACAGCAGGCCAATGCCTGCATCGTGAGCTATATGCAAAAGGCAAAGGCGGAGAAAGCCGCCGTCGCCAAAAAACAAGGCGAGGAATTTTTGGCCGCCAATAAGACCAAGCCCGGCGTCGTCACCACACCCAGCGGGCTGCAGTATGTCGTGCTCAAGGAAGGTACCGGCCCTAAGCCGGCGCTCACCGATATGGTCCGCGTCCACTATCATGGTACGCTGATCGACGGCAGGGTCTTCGACAGCAGTGTCGAGAGAGGACAGCCCATCGAGCTGGCCGTCAATGGCGTCATTCCCGGCTGGACGGAGGCCTTGCAGATGATGCCCGTAGGCAGCAAATGGAAACTCTTTATTCCCTCCAAGCTCGCATACGGCGACCAGCAGGCCGGTCCGATGATCGCCCCGGGTTCTACGCTGATCTTCGACGTCGAGCTGCTGGATATCGTAAAGCCTAAGACAAACGCTCCTGCCGACAGCACGGCCAAGCCGCAATAATTTATGATCAGGACCTTATCGTTGCTGGCCATCCTTGCCCTGTTTCATGCCGGCCAGGATGTCTTTGTGGCTACCTGGTCTACAGGCGCACCGGATTCCGACAACTATGAGAGTCTTAGCTTCTGGATCAAGGATAACCAACGTGCCTATATCCGGTATGCGCATGGCAAAGATGCCGAGAGCACCGATGTAGCCTGGCTGGGCGCCGATTCGGTGGCAGGCATGCACGGCTTCCGGATCAGCTCGCCAAACCCGGCGACCGCTCCGCTGTTCATCATACCGAAAGGCGACAGCCTCCACATTGTTGGCGGAGATCATTACGATCGATTCTTTCACTGGGAGAACGAGAACGACAGTACCGGCGAAACGCCGTGTTCCATCTGCGCCAGGAGCGGTAAACAAGCCATGGGCTGGCTGCGCCGCTATTTCTTCTAGTCGCGTTGTTAGAAGGATCGTTCAACGGCTGCCTATTTGTACAGCAGCTCGTAATATTCATGCGCCATGCGGCCTGCATCGAACTGGTAGCGCACATCCCGCATCCCGTTCTTGGCGATCTGCCGCCAGGTATCGTAGTTGTCGTAATAGGTCGGCAGGATCTCCTTTTCCAGGATCTCATAGAGTTTGTTCAGATCGTAGTCATCCACTGCCTCTACATGCATGCTGGCATAATCCGCTTTGGGGATGACATAGCCGTTATTGCCATGATTCACGAATTCGGGGATCCAGCCATCATCCGTGGAAAAATTCACGGCGCCGTTCATGGCGGCCGTCATCCCGCTGGTGCCCGAGGCCTCGCGGGGAACGCGTGGGTTGTTGAGCCAGCAGTCGGCGCTTTGTTTCAGCCGTTTCGACAACCCCATTTCATACCCGGTGACGACGGCGACATTCTTATAGTTCTTGCTGAGATGTACGAGGTAGTTGAATTCATTGATGGCCGGGTAGTCCATGGGGTAAGGTTTCCCTGCCCAGATGATCTGTACGGGATAACGGGCGCCAGATACGAGCCGGTTGAACCGGTCCATATCGCGGGTCAGCAGTCCCGCCCGTTTGTAGCCGGCAAAACGCCGGGCCCAAACGATGGTAAAGACATTCGGATCGAATATTTTCCCCGTCTGGTCCGCCACGATCTCGAAGCTCCGTTTCTTCATGTATTTTTTGCGGTCGTCCCACCAGTAATCGTTCCCTTCTTCCATCTTCCGGTAAAGTTCTTTGTCGGCCCAATACCGCCAGTTCTGCGCGTTGGTGATCGCGATAATGGGACAGATATCCTTGTATTTGCTCCATAGCGCCCGCGAGACGTTGCCATGCAGTTGCGACACGCCGTTGGCCAGATGCGCAAAACGCAGCGCCACCAGCGAGTGGTTGAATGCGTCGTCCTCCAGCCCCGTCAGTTTCTTGACCTCGTCGATCGACAAGCCACAGAAATAGCTCATCTTATGACAAAGATAGATATCGTGTTTCTCGTTCCCCGCCTCTTCCGGGGTATGCGTGGTGAAAACCAGCCGCTTCCGCACTTCCTCGATCTGCCGGTTATATTTCTGATAAAGATAGAAGGAGGCGCTGATGCCATGCGCTTCGTTGAGATGATACAGATCGGGATTGAAGCCCAGCTCATCCACCAATTTGGCGCCGCCCACGCCCAGCAGGATGAATTGCGCTACCTTGGTAGCGACGTTGGCGTCATAAAGCCGGTGGGTGATCGTTTGCGATACGTAATCGTTCTCCGGCACATCGGTGCTCAGGAGAAACAGCGGGGCGCTTTTAAAAGTCTCCGGATTGAGATACCAGACCTTGACCCAGACCGGATGATCGTGGATCGAAACCTGGAAACGGATACCGGTATCTTCAAGAAAGCTATATTGTTTTTCCATCCAGGCGACCGATAGCGTCTGGTCCTGGTTACGGCTCTGATCGTAATAACCATATTTCCAGAGGATGCCGATATTGATCATGTTCTGACGCAGCTCATACGCGCTGCGCAGATGCGAACCGGCAAGAAAACCCAGGCCTCCGCTATAGATCTTCAAAGGCTGATGCACGGCGAACTCCATAGAAAAGTAAGCTACTTTCTTCGAATACCGCTCGTCTACAGCGTAAGGCACAGCATAATTTTTAAAACTCATAATCCTTTATTCTTTCAATTATAAAAACTGGCAATATAACGGATAAACGTGATTTGAATTGTACCCCTGTAGCACCACACGAATCCCATGCCACATCAGGCCGCATTGGTTTTATCCCTGGGGCTGCCCTTCTTCGGTTCCGGCTTGCTTTCCCGCCTGACCGTCTTGCGCCGCTGATAGTATCCTTCGAAGAAACATTTGATGTCGCGATGGACGCCGCAACCACCCGTTTCCCTGATAGACACACCCTCCGAACCAAAGGAGAATTCCAGCGCACAGGGGTCGGAATAAGACCGATACCGGGCGATTCCCGGCGACACGAATTTCGCCTCGCCCTTGAGCTCCCCATTGCAGGTCCCTTCCTCTTTTTCGAAATGGATAAAGAACAGGAACGTGCCGGCATCCTTGCCATCCCGGATGGCAACCAGGTTGCGTTTGTCCTGGGTGTAATCTCCCGAGAACTTATGTTTACGCGGAAGCGTATCGATGGGGTCGTACACCGGCGGGATCTTCTTGCTGGTCTCGTTGGTTTCCGTCAGGATCAGCAACAGCCCCGTGTCCTCATTGAACACATAGGCATCCTTGTGATAGATGATCTGCCCGTTCGCCGTCCGCCGCTGATTCAGCAACGTCAGGGTATACCTGGCGTCCATATCCGCTCTGCCGGAGACTGCCCCCCTGACATTAGATTCGTTGTCGGCATACAGGATCGGGCGGCCGGCCACATACTGCTGCTTCCGGTTAAAACAAAGCATATACAGCGCCTTTCTTTCCCTGGCCGTCGCCTTGACGAAAAGATAGGTCTCCGCATGCGGCACGGTGATCTTGCCGACGGCATACAGATGCGGATGGCTCTCTTTACCAAAAAGCCGGGTGAGGATCGAATCCGGAACAAAACGCGCGAAAAGCTTGTAATTGATCACAGCCGTTTCCGCTTCCTTCCGCCGCAGGATGGTATCCGTAACCCCATAGGGCAGTTTCAGCGGCTCGAAGAACTCCAGAAAATCGGAAACGTCCACCTTCTCATCATTGCCGGCGAGCGATACCTTCTTGCTCTTACACGAGAATAACAGCAGCGGCAGCACGGCCAACAACAGGCATTTCTTCATACAAGGTCGATTAAGTACACCAGGCGATGTGTCTGTTTGACACATCGGGATGTTAAAAATAAAACATTCGCCGCTATGAGCCCCCAAGGGAAGCCCTTTTTTTCAAAAATTAACCGCGAAATTTCATTTTAAAAGTTTTAGATTTGTCTAAAATTTATTTTAGTGGCCCCAAACATGAAATATTCCGCCAGCAAGGAGAATCACCTCAAAGCGATCTTTCATCTGCAACAGGAGCATGGCGTCGTTACGACCACCGTCCTGGCGGCGTCCCTGCAGACGCGCCCCGCATCGGTCACCGATATGCTGAAAAAGCTCAAGGAACAGAAGCTGGTCATCTACGAACGGTACAAGGGGTTCAAGCTGAACAACGAAGGCCGGAAAGCCGCGTTGCAGGTCATCCGGAAACACCGGCTGTGGGAATATTTTCTCGTAAAAAAACTACAGTTTGGGTGGGACGAGGTACACGAGATTGCCGAAGAGCTGGAACATATCGCGAGCAGGAAGCTGATCGACCGGCTCGACGCCTTTCTCGGTTTCCCCGAATCCGATCCGCATGGGGACCCGATACCGGACGGCCAGGGGCGCTTACCTGTGCGGCGCCAGGTCAACCTTTCCCAGCTGCCGTTGAACAAAAGTGTACAGGTTTCCGGCATCGCCAGCCAGACCCCCGAGATGCTGGAACTGCTGCAGTACAATCATATCCGGCTGGGCACCCGGCTGGAAATAAAAAAGAAATTTCCTTTTGACGACTCCCTGGAAGTAAAAGTGCGTAACCGTCCGCCGGTAACGCTCAGCGCCCGGGTAGCAAAAAGTGTTTTAGTAAGCGATGATGAACCATTGGCAGAAAGACGTTAGCCTGAGCGAGGTACATGGCAGTATCGACACCACGCGGAAGAGATCGTGGTGGCGGCAGCTCTTTGTTTTTTTCGGGCCCGCTTACCTGGTCAGCGTCGGCTATATGGACCCCGGCAACTGGGCCACCGATCTGGCCGGCGGCAGCCGTTTCGGCTATTCGCTGATCTGGGTGCTGCTGATGAGCAATGCCATCGCCATCCTGCTGCAAAACCTGGCGGCCCGTCTGGGCATCGTGCGTGGCCGCGATCTCGCGCAAGCCAATCGCGAGGTGTACCCTGCATACATCAACATCCCCCTTTATATCCTGGCCGAGATCGCGATCGCCGCCTGTGATCTGGCGGAAGTGCTCGGCATGGCCATCGGCTTGCAGCTGCTTACGGGGCTACCCCTGATCTATGGCGTCTGCATCACGGTGCTCGATACCTTTCTTCTGCTGTTTTTGCAACGGCTGGGCATGCGCCGGATGGAAGCTTTTGTCATCGGGCTGATCGCCATTGTCGGCTCCGCCTTTCTCATAGAGATCATCCTGGCCAAACCCGCGCTCCGGGATGTCGCCACCGGTCTTATTCCTACCTTACACGGCAAGGAAGCGCTGTATATCGCCATCGGGATCATCGGCGCCACGGTCATGCCGCATAATCTCTATCTGCATTCCGCGCTGGTCCAGACGAGAAAGATAAAATCCGGCGCCGTCCATGTCCGCAAGGCTTTAAAGATTAATTTCTTAGATAGCGCCGTCGCCCTCAACCTCGCCTTCCTGGTGAATGCGGCCATCCTAATCCTGGCCGCTACGGCCTTTTATAAGACCGGAAGAACCGACGTCGGCTCCATCAAGGAAGCCTACCGGCTGTTGCCGATGCTCGGGACGCAGCTCGCGCCCAAGCTGTTCGCCATCGCGCTGATCGCCTCGGGCCAAAGCTCCACGCTCACGGGGACCCTGGCCGGCCAGATCGTCATGGAAGGCTATCTGCAGCTGCGGATCAACCCTCTCGTCCGGCGGCTCCTGACGCGGCTGCTGGCCATTATCCCTGCCGTGGTGGTGATCCTCTTTTTGGGCGAATCGCGGGTCGACAACCTGCTGTTGCTGAGCCAGGTCATTCTCAGTGCACAGCTGGGATTCGCCATTATCCCGCTGATCCACTTTGTCAGCGATAAAGCCACCATGGGCGAGTTCTCGATCACCCCGCTCATCAGGGGGCTCGCCTGGATCTGCGCCGGCCTGCTGGTCTGGCTCAATATGAAACTGGTGGTGGAAGAAGCAGGGCCGCTGATGAGCGGACCCGGCCACACCGGCTGGAAGCTGGTGATCGTGGTGGCATCTGTGGGCGGTATCGCGCTGCTCGGCTATATCACCTTGCATCCCTGGATCGCAAAAAAGATCCGCCATTCGGCGCCACAGCTGCATCCGCAGCCGGATAACTGGCCGGACTGGACTCCGCCCGCCTTCCGCCGTATAGCCGTCGCCCTCGATTTCAGCGAACACGATGAAAAGCTGCTGGCATATGCCGCCGGGCAAGGCGGCGACAACGCCCATTATCTGCTGATCCACGTGGTCGAAAGCGTCTCCGCCCGCATGCTGGGAGTAGAAAGCGACGACTATGAAACCCGTAAAGACCAGGAACGGCTCGACCACTATTCCACCATCCTGCGGAACCGCGGTCTGCAAAGCCAGACCGCGCTGGGCTTCCGTCACCGTAGCCGCGAGATCGCCCGCCTCGTCAAAGAGAACGGCGCAGACATGCTGGTGATCGGCTCGCACGGGCACGCCGGCATCAAAGACCTGATCTTCGGTGAAACGGTGAATGCCGTTCGACATGAACTGAAGATCCCCGTGCTGGTGGTGAATCTGTAAGCGGCGGCGGGAACCACGCTATCTCCGCCCCGGCCGCACCAGGTGCTTGAGCCGGCTGAACGTTTCCGGTTTGATATTGAGATAGGATGCAATGTATTTCTGCGGCACCCGCTGAAGCATCTGCGGATGCGTATGCACATACTCCAGGAACCGTTGGCGCGTATTCTTGGTGAGCTGGTCGTAATAGTGGTTATCCTTTTTGACGAACAGGTCAGAGATCAGTTGCCGTCCCAGATGCTCCGCCTTTGGGAATTGGTCGTATAGCTGTTGCAGGCTGTCATACGAAATTGAAAAGAAGACCGTCGGCTCGATGGTCTCGATAACGGCGGCGCTCGGGGTACGATAATGAAACGACAGCTCGGAATGGATGAGATGTCCCTCCGAAGCCAGCTGCACTGTGATCTCCTTGTTCCGCACCGGGAGATATTTACGAGCCAGGCCCCAGGCAATGACATTCAGATAACGTTCTACCTGCCCGGCGTCGATGACCCGCACCTTCTTCTCGAATTCACGCACCTCGATATACGTTAAAAGCGTCCCGAACTCCTGTTTGCTCAACGGGGTAAAACGGGACAGGTAATGATGCAGGTGCTCGATGGCATCCTTGTAAGCGGCAATGGAATGGCGCATGGCTTATCGGTTAACGTTCGCCAGCGGTCTGCGGCGCAATAAAGGCTTCAACCGGCTGAACGTTTCGGGTTTCATATTCAAATAAGACGCCAGGTACTTCTGCGGAACGCGCTGTACCAGCTCCGGATTCTTTTCCACGAATGCTAGGAACCGCTCGCGGGTATCCAGCCGCATACACGCATGTTCCCAGGCTTCTTTTTCCAGCACGAAATAAGTGGTCATCTCGCGGCCCAGCCGCTCGATCCGCGAGTTCTGCTTATAGACGTGTTCCAGGTCGTCGCGCGTGATCGATAAAAGCGTGGTAGGCTCCAGGGTCTCTATGAAATAATTGGAAGGTTCCCCCGACAAAAAGGAAGAAGAGGCGCTGATCAGTTCCCGCTCCCTGGCAAGGTTCAGGATGACCTCCTCGCGGCCCCTGCAAAAATACATCCGGGCCAGCCCCTTGACGATGAAATTCATATACTGCTCTACTTCTCCGGGCCGTAGCAACAGTTCCCGTTTGTCGAACTGTCGGACCACGATCTTTTCAGCGAGAAGCGAAAAATCTTCCGGGGTCAATGTCACATATCCCATCACATATTGCCGCAGCAGTTCAAGCATTAGAGCTATTATTAAATGACAAGCCGGCGAAGGCGGTTTTGGACGATACAAACATACAAAAAAGAAAAATTTGTCTGCTAATGCATTTGGCTTAGGTTTGCTGTCCCTTTAGAGATAAAAATGAAGCAATATGGCCAAAAAAATTAAAGTTACCAATCCCGTCGTCGAGCTGGACGGAGATGAGATGACCCGCATTATCTGGAAATTTATCAAAGACAAACTGATCCTGCCGTACCTGGATATCGATATCAAATATTACGATCTGGGCGTAGAGCACCGGGATAAGACCGATGACCAGGTGACCATCGATGCTGCAAACGCCATCAAGAAATATGGCGTCGGTATCAAATGCGCCACCATCACGCCCGATGAAGCCCGTGTCAAAGAATTCAGCCTGAAACAAATGTGGAAGAGCCCCAACGGCACCATCCGCAATATCCTGGACGGAACCGTCTTCCGCGAGCCGATCGTCATGAAGAACGTCCCGAGGCTCGTCACCAACTGGACAGCGCCCATCATCGTCGGCCGTCATGCCTTCGGCGATCAATATCGCGCCACCGATACCGTCATCAAAGGCAAAGGCAAGCTTACCATGACCTTTACGCCCGAAGACGGCGGAGCGCCCCAGACCTTCGAGGTATTCAACTTCAAAGGCGACGGCGTAGCGCTCAGCATGTACAACACCGACGAGTCCGTCAAGGGCTTCGCCCGCAGCTGTTTCAATATGGCGCTCAGCAAGAAATGGCCGCTCTATCTCTCGACCAAGAACACCATCCTCAAAAAATATGACGGCCGGTTCAAGGATATTTTCGAAGAGATCTATCAAAACGAATTCAAACAGGCCTTCCAGCAGGCCGGCATCGTATACGAACACCGCCTCATCGACGATATGGTCGCCAGCGCCCTCAAATGGAACGGCAATTTCGTCTGGGCCTGCAAGAACTATGACGGCGACGTACAAAGCGATTCCGTGGCCCAGGGTTTTGGTTCGCTCGGCCTCATGACCTCGGTACTGGTCACCCCCGACGGTAAGATCATGGAAGCGGAAGCCGCCCATGGTACGGTGACGCGCCACTACCGCGATCATCAGAATGGCAAACCGACCTCTACCAATCCCATTGCCTCCATCTTCGCCTGGACCCGCGGTCTCGCTTTCCGGGGCAAACTGGACGGCAACCAGCAGCTCATCGATTTCGCCATTGCGCTCGAAAGCGTTTGTATCGAAGTAGTCGAAGGCGGCCAGATGACCAAGGACCTCGCCATCTGCGTTCACGGCAATAAGGTCGAACACGGCAAGCATTTTCTCTATACGGAGGAATTCCTCGATGCCATCGATCAGCACCTGCAAAAGAAACTGAAGTAATACGGCAGCAAGTCACGCTGAAAGCCGTTGCATCCAATAGGATCGACGGCTTTTTCTTTACAGCCTGTTGAGATTGCGGAACGTCTCGGTCTCCGGAAGCGTCAAAAGATGGATGCGGCCTTGTCTTAACAGCCCGCGCAGACTTCCATCCTGGGGTCTTTGGACGGCGGCGGCCAGCGCTGCACCGGTATAGATGGAACAAAAGGGCTGCAAAAAACCCCGGTGCTCATAAGCAACGAAATCGGCGGCCTTGTCTTCGCGGTATGCGGTGATCACGCGCCCGATGGTGGCAGCTTCCAGGTCTGGCATATCGCAGGGCGCCAGCAAGAGATCATGCGCAGGAAACCGCCGGTGAACGGTAAAGAGTCCATTCAGCGGGCCGGGCCATGCTCCCGCATCTATCACGAGACGGCCGGCGGGAACCAGGTGTGAATAAGCCGGCAGCTGACGCTCGTTGATGGAATAGATCACCGGCAGGCCATGCTCCGCCAGTTTGTCGCCCATGAGGAGCGCCCAGGGGCGGCCATCCCGGGAGATCAGCCCTTTGTCGCGGCCCATTCGCCGGCTTTCGCCGCCGCAGAGGACCACACCCAGCAGCGCCCCCGCGGCGCCGCCCCCCGGAAGCCCGGGGACACCGCCTCCCGGTACCGCCGGAAGCTCATCCCTGGCTTTCATAAATGTGTTTGGTAACATCCCCCGTGGTGGCGTGGCAATTGCAGTTATTGCCCCATTCGTGTGTGCCGTCGGCATAGTGTTCGCATTTCCAGATCGGCGCCTCATGTTTGATGCGGTCGATGATATACCGGTTGGCCGCATACGCTTCGCCGCGATGCGCGGAAGCGGTGATCACCACGACGGCCGTATCTCCTATCCCGACCTTGCCGGTACGATGCCGGGCGATGGCGGTCGCGAGCGACCATTTTTCTTTTGCCGTGGCCAGGATCTCCGCGATCAGCTGCTCGGCAAGCGGACCATAGGCCTCATATTCCAGAAAAGCGACCGCCCGGCCCCGGTTATTGTCGCGGACCTCGCCGCTGAAAAGCACCACGGCGCCGGCGCCCGGGTGATGAGCCCCGGCCAGCATGCCCACCATATCGATAGGCCCGGCGCTTAGCGCGCTCCCGGGTTTGTCCGCCGGTGCATGGCTGTCCCCCTGAACCCGGCTATCCTCCGCTGCTCGGCGGGATGATGACGATGGTGTCATTATTTTTCAAATTATATGCATTGTCGATGAACCCTTCCTCCACGGCGAAGCGACAAGTCGACAGCAATGCCTCGGCCTTGCCATTGATGGTCAGCAACAGCGCTTTAAGCTCATCCGTATTCCGGATGATGTCCTCGACCTCGAATTCGGGCAGAAAGTAGTCTTTCAACCCGGCGTATACGTGAATTTTCATAAATTATCCTCCCGCGGTTGACAGGCACCGTTATCCACCGATCCGCAGCATGCTCAGATCACTACCGGTAAAGCGTAGGGGCTGCTTTTGCGCCAGGGCTTCCGATAATTTCTTATCCCAGGCTTCCGCATCCTCCCGGAGATCGAGGCCGATCGGCAGATTGCTGCTCAGGCAACCATAGATCCTGCCCTGGCTGTCCAACCGCAGCCGGTCGCAGTCCCTGCAGAACGGTTCGCTTTCGTTGGCAATGACCCCAAAAACATGCCCCTCCTCCGTCTTCCAGTAACGCGCCGTAGCCGATGCTACCCTCGCCAGCGGCTCTATCCGGTAATGCCCGCCGACGATATGCAGTATCTCTTCCTGTGACACCAGGTAACGGGCGGCATCCTTATGCAGATGTCCCATGGCCATCACTTCCAGAAATCGTAGTCGAAGCCCGCGCGAAAAAGCAAATTCCAGCAGCGGCAGAACCTGGGAGTCGTTGAGGCCCTTCATGACGACTGAGTTGATCTTTACCTCGAGCCCGGCCTGTATCGCCGCATCGATGCCCCGGACGACCCGCGCTGCTGAATGTCTTCTGCTCATTTCGAAAAAGACGGCTTCGTCAACGGCGTCCAGCGACACATTCACCGCTTCCAGTCCCGCCTCTTTAAGCTCTGCCGCCTGACGTTCCAGCAAAAAGCCATTCGTCGTCAGCCGGACGGAGGGAATGCCTGCGGCCCTGATCCCTTTGATCAGCTGCGGCAGCCACGGATACAATAACGGCTCGCCTCCCGTCAACCGGATATTTTCCAATCCGAGCCGCCCATGCAGCCGCCGGATAATGGATAGAAGGCTATCTACATCCAGAAAACCGCCTCCGTGTGAAGCATTGGCCTGCTTCAGGTCCTCTTCTCCGGCTACACAATAGACACAGCCCAGGTTACAATGTTGCAACAGGCTTACCCGCAGGGTGCGGAACGTTCTTCCGTATGTGTCCGTTATCGCCGGCATCAGCCAGTAAAGGTACGTAATTTAGACGCCATCAAAGAAACCGCCGCCTGAGTCCAAACTTCCTTATCTTAGTGTTCCAATTCCCTGAAATTCCCTCACCAGGCTACTTCATATCTTAAAGCCAACCGCTTTCCGTCATCAAAGCCTTAACGATATGAAGAAGAATTTTACCATTCCGATCTGCTTACTCTTCCTATTTTCTTTTCCCTGTCTGTCTTCGCAGGCCCAAAGCTGGCAGGATGTAGGCGCCGACTCGGTGGCCTTTAATAATCAATTCTATTATGCAAGCCAGGCCGGTCTTGCCATGACGCTCGATACCGGCGGTCATCCCTATATCTTACTGGTGGAGGGCATGCCCGGTAATTTCGGTCGCGGATCGGTTCAGGCCGCGCATTTCGATGGAACTGACTGGAACATCATCAATCCGGGTCTGAACAGCTATCCCGATGCGATCGCGGGCGCCGTGGACCGGGCCGGGAATGCCTATATGGGCATCGACGACGGCAATACGCTTCCCGCCGTCTACAAGTTCGCATCGAACGCCTGGTCGAGAATAGGCGCGGGTCTGCCAAACTCGGGTGGTAATTCGCCGCTTTCCGTGGCCCTAGACTCCAACGGCACGCCGTACTACGCCTACTTTTCCTTGGCCAGCCCCACCCCGCTGGTCTACCGGTACAATGGGACAGCGTGGACGGCCGTCGACACGACGGGGCTGGATGGCGCCGGCGGCCATGTCGCCTATATCACCTTTGACCGGCAAGGCACTCTGTATATCGCTTATGACGAGGCCAATCCGGCACCGGGACAGATACCGGTCCTGGTAGTGGAGAAGTACACGGGCGCCGGTTGGGTGCAGGTCGGCACAAAGCTTTACGCCACGACCGCGCAGGACATCCTGGCTTTCGACAACAGTAACGTTCCGTACGTGATATCTACGATCGGCACTGTCGATGCAGGATTTAATTTTCAGCTGCAAAAGCTGTCGGGCGGAGACTGGACGCCGGTGGGCCCTGCCGTATCATCGGTTCCCGGTTCTCCGGGGGTGGGCGGATTCCCTGCGGCATCCAATTCTGCGGGCGTGGCCCAGATCCATCTTGTCATCGGCCCCGACGATACCCCGTATATCGCCTGGTATCAGAATACCGGCGACACCAATCTCAGCGGGGCGCCGCAGGTGATGGTCGATGCCTATAACGGCGTCTCCTGGGTTCCTGTCGCCACCAACCGGGTGAATCAAAATGCGGCGATGGACAACGACTGCGCCCTGGCAGTCGACGCGCGAGGTAATCTGTATGTTTGCTATATCGATATCAACCAGGTCACCTATGTGAAAAAGCTCGAGGGCATCAATGTCGCTACCATTATGTTCGCCGATATCATTACGCATTGGGGCGCGCCCGATTTCCCACCCGGCGCCACCAGCACCAATAACGATCCCGGCGATCCCATCCGATACAGTATTGCCGATACCACTGTGGCCGCTCTCGTCAATGGCAACATCCATATCCTGAAGACCGGCTTTACAACGATCACCGCCAGCCAGCCGGCAGACGCGAATTTTAGCGCGGCGAATCCGGTAACGGTGCGACTGTTCGTCCAACGTGATAGCCAGGCGATCTCTTTCCCCGGCTGGCCGCAGAAAAAGGTCGGCGACCCCGACTTCCCCGGTGGCGCCTATTCGAGCTCCGGCTTGCCGGTGACTTATGAAGGCAGTGATCCGACCATCGCCACGGTAAGCATCGGCGGCATCATCCACATCATCGAACGGGGCGCTATCATCGTCACCGCCCATCAGGCCGGCGACAGCAATTATCTGGCGGCGCCGGATGTATCGCAGGTGCTGATCATCAGGGATTCCACCGACACGGCAGCGTCCTCATCACCCGGTGGCGGCAAAGGCAGGATCACGGCCTATAGCAATAGCCTGAGCACACTGCTGGTGCAGGTGACCGCACCCGCGGATGGCCGCGCGCTGCTGGCAGTATACAATAGTTTCGGCTATCGTGTCTACTCTAAAGAGATCCTGCTATCGGTGAAAGGCAATAACGTATTCATAGTACCCGCGGGCAGGATGCCGGGCGGCATTTATTTTGTGCGTGTTACGGGAAGCGGCTACAACCTGGTGCAGCCGGTTTGGGTCAGATAGGATAACAGAGCACGGAGTCGCCGCTTTCGAGATCACCGCTGCCGGCAGGATGCAGGGCGAGCATGTTCGCTTCCATGCCCAGCCGGATATCGCCGGAGCCATTGAGCGCCACGGGCGTCAGGACCGCCGGTGAGCCATGTAAGGCAGCGGGAAAGAACTCGTCGAGCGGCGACTTCTTTTTTCGGGTCGTTCCCAACGGCAGCCCCAGCGGTTCCGACACAGGAAGCCCATAACAGGCCTGCAGATAGGGCCGTATCAAGAGCACCATGTTCACCAGGCAGGAAAAAGGGTTACCCGGAAGCGCAAACACCATACATCCGCCCGGCGCTATGCCTACCCATACCGGTTTCCCCGGCCGGATGGCCACGCGGTGGAACAGCTCGCGCACACCTGCCACGGCCAGCGTTGCGGGTACGTG
>DASZOW010000209.1:0-19815 GCA_035550615.1 Puia sp. | reverse complement strand
TGCCGATGCTCGCCGTTTATGATTGGCAGCGATAAAAGCTCCGGACCGTCAAAAGGGCCCATTCTAATTGCCCGTGCTGACCTCCGTATGAATGCCGCCATTGGCATTGCGCATAAAGATAAAATGATCGTTGTCGCCGGTGAGATATTTCTCTTTGAAGTCTTTGAAGATGGCCGCAGCAGACCTCGAGCCATTGACCGTCAATCCATTCCTGTCCAGCCGAAAGGACTGTATCTCGTCCCCATTCGCCGCGAGCCCATGCCCGATGATGTCATCCTTGATGGCTTCTATAGATTCATTGATCTTATTATGCTCCTGCGCTTTTTCCTGGTACCTGCGGGCCTTTTCCTCATACTCTTCCATGACCTTTTGTTGCCGCTCAGCTGCTCTTTCTTGAATTTCCTGGTTGGCAGCCTCCATCTTTTCCTGTGCTTCGCGGAGCCGCTGTTGCATGGAATCCTGCTGGTCTTTGAAGCGGTCCACCTGCTCCTGTGCCTTTTCCAGCGCTTCCTTCTGCGCTTTTGCGAGTGCTTCCTGGTTCGGTGCTCTGTCCAGCGCTTCCTTCTGTGCTTTGTCAAGTGTTTCCTGGTTCTGTACATTTGCAAGCGCTTCCAGGTCCTGGACCTTTGCCAGCGCCTCCTCTTTTTCTGCTTCCCGCTGCTGCGCCGCCTCCGCCTGCTGCTGATTGACTCGTTCCAGCCCTTCCTGCGCCTCATCTAGTTCCCGCTTTGCCGCGTCCATCTGGTCTTCGCCTTCCCGCTCATCGGCCGTCGGATGGCTCCTGTTCTCGATCTCTTCAAATATGTATAGGTACTGATCGAAATCCTTTTCCGGTACCGGCTTCCCATTGATGACAAGCTCTGTGACCTGGCCATTGACCTTGGTCAGCAGAAAAGTATTCCCGTCCGCGTCGGTCGCATTGATCTTATACTTCTTCGTCGTTCCATCGTCGGCTATGGAGGTAGTGATGCTCGGGAATTGCACCTTTGCTTTTTTTTCACTGGCATTGCTTTTCACCGGTATGGTATCGTTTTCCGATACCGCCGCGGCTATTATCGCCTTATGCCGGACGGGCCCCCTGTCGCCGGCCCGCAGCGTGATCAGGCAGATGGCGAGGATCGCCGTTAGCCCGCATGACAAGATCGCCTTTTCCATAAAACGTAATTTTTTATTTTCCTGGTTTAGCATTCTGCGGATTCGCCAGAGCAGGTCCTTTTTCCCCGCGCCCAGCTGCAAGCCATAGCCCTGTCTGCCGATCGCCAGCTCCTTGAAAGCAACCAGCGCATCGAAATAGCTGTTGCGGTTCTCCGTTCCCTGCAGCACCACATCATCACAACAGGCCTCCCGTTCGTCCCGTAGGAGGGAAGCGATCCACCGGATACCCGGATTGAAAAAGAAGATGGCTTCGGTAACATGTAATAGCAGGTTCGTTAGATAGTCGTTGCGACTGATATGCGCCAGCTCGTGCAGCAGGATGGTCTCTACCTGGTCTGCCGGCAGATTGGCCAGCATACCCAATGGTACGAGGATGGTCGGCTTCAGATACCCGAATGTCACCGGCACGCTGATCAGGCCCGACTGCAACAGCTCCACCGGTTTACGAATACCTAAACGCATCATCAGTGCCGACAACCGGTCCTTCCATTCCTCACCTGCCGCAAAGACCCTGTACCGGCGCAACCGTCCCATCTGGTAAAGGCCGCCCGTTAGATGCACCAGCTGCCCAAGCAGACAGAACATCCAGACCGCAACAATGGTCGCGGAATGCCTGTTCAGAAAATGGCCTGCCCGGCCCATCAATGTCGCCGTACGTCCCGCACCCACGGAAGCATCCATCTGTATGCCCGCCAGCATCCTCGTCTCTTCCACAATAACCTTTCCGCCCGACACAAGCCTCGTGCCGCTTCCCCCCAGCTCATGCCAGAAAGTAGCCGCGGCCAGCGTTAGAAAAAGCAGCAGGTCCAGCATCAGGAGGTTGTATCGTAACGATGCGGTCGACTTCCGCGTACACAGGATAACCATGCCCGCGATCACGGCAGCCAGAAAACCCTGCCATAGGGAGTGGGCCAGCATCAGGCAAAGCGCCCTGGTGATGTCATGCGTCGCCATAGTCATTCTTTTTGTTTTGATTTATTCAGCAATTTCCGGATATCATCCAGCTCTTTTTGCGAGGCTTTGCTGTTGTCGAGCAAATGCAACATCAGGCTGCTCACCGATCCGTTGAACAGCGAGTCTACAAAACGATCCAGGAGAAGAGTCTTGGTCTTTCCTTCCTCCGAAGCGGGGCTATAGATATGTTTTACCTGGCTGTCATCCCTTTGCAACAATCCCTTCTCCACCATGATCTGCATCAGCTTCAGCGTGGAAGCATAGTTCACCTCCCGCTTCAGCTCGTTTAATTTATCATTCACGAAACGCACCGTGTTCGGACCATACTGCCATAACACCTGCAAGATCTCCAATTCGGACCGCGTAGGCTCCAACTGCTCTTTTTTACCCGATTTTCTTGCTTTCATACCGCTAATCTAGGAAATTTTTCCTAGGTTCCAAATAAAAGATAGGAATTTTTTCCTACCTCAATGCCCGGCCCAAGATCCTTCTGCCTGCGATCCCCGGCCCAAGATCCCCCGGCCTCCCAAAAAGAATATCTTGCCCGGACCGCGGCCAACAAGGATATTTGATACATGAAAATCGCCTCCCTCAAAAATCTCTTTCTAGTAATCCTGTTGCTTGTATCTCACGCCGGCGCGAATGCGCAGTCATTCCGGGTCTTGGTAGTCGCCTCACGGGCGCACGATCACTTGAAGATGATTGCCGCCGCCCGGCCTTTTTTCGAGGAGATGGCCGCCGAAAACGATTTTGCTCTCGACTTCACCGACGATACCAGCCAGATCAACCCGGCCAACCTGGCCCGCTACCAGGTGTTCGTCATGCTTCATTTAGCACCCTTCGACATGTCCTACAGTCAGCAGGAAGCACTGCAGCAATTCGTAAGCAAGGGTGGGGGCTGGGTCGGCATCCATGCCGCCGGCCTTACCGGCAAAGGCTTTCTTGCCCGCAATACCCGCTACTGGCAGTGGTTCGAGGATTTTATGGGGGGTATCACCTATTCCCCGCATCCTGCGTACCAACACGCGACACTCGTCATAGAAGACCGGAACCATCCTGCTACCCGCCATCTGCCGGCCCGCATGGATATCCCCGACGAGTGGTATGAATTCAATAAAAGTCCCCGGAGTACCGTCCATGTTCTTGCTTCGGTCGACGAGTCCACCTATCACCAGAATAAACCCATGGGCGACCATCCCATCATCTGGACCAACGAACGCTACCGTCGTATGATCTATATCGGCCCGGGCCACTCGCCCGAGCTGCTGGCCGATCACAACTATGCCAACCTGCTGCGCGATGCCGTTTTGTGGGCCGCTACCACAGGGCCTGCAACACTGTCCATTCCCATGCAGGACGGCCGGGTCACCTGGCGCCGGCAATATACCCTGCCGCTAGGCCCAAATCAATCCGAACTCTACCACCGCCTCAAGGAGGCCCTGTCCGGTCCACCCTTTACCATCACGACGGCAGACCCCGAGACCGGCGCCTTGCTGGGTACTGGCAATCTAAAAGTGACGACAAGCCCGGAAGGTCATTATTACCTGATCCGGTTCAACTACGCCGTCAAAGTCCACGATGGCCGCTATACCTTTACGGCAACCCATATATATGAGAAACCCGTGGGCGTAGGAACTACCAGCGAATATTCCAGGATCGAATACCGCACCTGGGACAACCGTCTCGGCCATCCCTGGTCGCCGCCCGGAGAAGATCACCGGCTTATCACCGGTCTCGACAGCACCATGACGGCCTTAATGGACAAACTCCATTCCACCGTCGACATCCCCCGTTTCCATGTCCTCGCCCTATACGAAAACGGCGGCCACCACATAGCTTTCTCCCGCCGTGCCATGTCCTGGCTCAATAATCTCGCGGTCGACAGCAACTTCAACATCGATTACCTTACCAGTCCCGATTCCCTCACCGACGCTTTCCTCGCCCGCTACCAGCTGTTCATCCAGTTGGACTATGCACCTTATGCCTGGAAGCCAACGGCCATGGAGGCTTTCCAAAAATATATCGAAGAGGGTAGGGGTGGCTGGATCGGTTTCCATCATGCCACGCTGCTCGGCGAGTTCGACGGTTACCCCATGTGGCCGTGGTTCCATACCTTCATGGGTAACATCCGCTGGAAAGACTATATCGCCCGCTTCGCAAAAGCCACCGTCCGGCTCGAGGACCATGATCACCCCGTCCTCCGCGGCATCCCCGATTCCTTCACGGTTCAAAAAGAAGAATGGTATACCTATGACAAAAGCCCCAGACCAAACGTACACGTCCTCGCTGGTGTAGACGAATCTACTTACCAGCCCGACACCTCCGTAAAAATGGGCGACCATCCCGTCATCTGGACCAATGAACATGTCCGTGCCCGTAATGTGTACATCTTCATGGGCCATGACCCTATCCTGTTCGATGACAGCGTCTACAAACACCTGTTCTCGAATGCCATCTTCTGGGCCGCCTCCGCGCCAAAACGCCCTGCGCAGGCCTTCGCTCCAGGCGAAAGCGCCGGAATCCGGGCCGCCGAAATCCCAACTACCGAAATCCCAACTACCGAAATCCCAACCGCCGGAATCCCAACCGCCGAAATCCGGGCCGCCGAAATCCGAACCGCCGCGTCAAAGCCCGCCAAATTCCGCGCCCTTGCCTTCTACTCCACCACCGTCGAACCCGACCACGTAGACTTCGCCCGCGACGCCATCCGCTTCTATGCCGCACAAGCCGCCCGCGAGAACTTCGTCCTCGACACCACGTCCAACTGGGGAAACTGCAACGACAGCCTCGGAAAATACAAACTTGTGATCTGGCTTAATGATTTTCCCCACGCCGAAAACCAACGCTCCGCCTTCCAGCATTATATGGAACACGGCGGGGCCTGGTTAGGGTTCCACGTCTCCGGCTACAACGATAAATCCACGAACTGGCCCTGGTTCGTCCATTTCTTCGGCGACGCCGTATTCTATAACAATAGCTGGCCCCCGCTGCCGGCGCACCTGGTCGTCAACGATACCAAACATCCGGTAACCCGCCGTTTACCCGTTCATTATACCGCACCCATCAATGAATGGTACGGCTGGCAACCCAACCCCCGGAACAATAAAGACGTCAAAGTGCTGATCTCCCTCGATCCGTCCAACTATCCCCTCGGCAAAAAAGATATTCTCCGCGGCGGCGATATCCCCGTGGTCTGGACCAACACCCGCTACCACATGCTCTATCTGAACATGGGTCACGGGGACCGGAATTTCGCCTCGCCCATCCAGAACCGCCTGTTTGAAGACGCCATCCATTGGCTTACCGGGCAAGCCCATCCCAGAATCCCTTGACCAACTCGCGGCTTTAACGTCATCGGAACCATCAGGCCCAAAACTTGCATTTCTGTAGGCATGAGACCACAAGAACTCGTACTTGCCTTATCCATATCGGCTGCACTCCTGGTTTATTCCCGTGCGCGCAACACGGTGCTCAACTCTGGCCCCAGCCCCATCCTCACCGGCGCCCGTCCCATTCTCACCGGCCCGAATCCCATCCTCACTGGCGCCCATTCCATCCTCGCCCGCCCCAGCCCCATCCTCATCGGCCCGAATCCCATCCTCACAGGCGCCCGCGACGAACATTTTTCCGTCCGTGTCATCGCCAGCCATCTCAGCGATCCCTGGTCCGTAATATATGGCCCCGATCACTATCTCTGGATCACAGAAGAGAAAACCTATCGCGTCAGTCGTATCGATCCTTCCAGCGGAGAAAAAACATTGATCCTCGACCTCACCGCAGACCGCCATTTTCCTCGTTACGATAGCATTGGGGAAGAGCAGACCGAGAAGCCCTGGCCGGAGGGCGGGCTCATGGGCATGGCCATACATCCCGATCTGTTAAATGGAAAGCCCTGGGTCTATCTCGCATATATCTACCGGTTTAACGGCAGGGATAGCCCGGGAAGCGGATGCGCGCCCAATCATGGCGGTTGCTTTTATACCACAAAGCTGGTTCGGTACACCTGGGACCGACGCCGTCGGCGCTTGCTCGACCCCGTTATCATCTGCGATACGGTCCCCGGCAGCAGCGACAACAATGCCGGGCGGCTACTCATTGCGCCGGTAGACGGACGCGACTACTTATTCTACGGCATCGGCGACCTTGGCGCGGGCCAGTTCGATAATGCAGGAAGGCCCAATCATGCCCAGGCCAAAGACCGCTACGAAGGCAAGATACTTCGATTCAACACCGAGCCCGATAATGACGCCGGCGCCTATGATCGCTGGATTCCAAACGATAATCCCTTTAATGAGCCGTCCACGATTCCCCACCCCTCGGATCCCGGTCATCGCGCCGCGGGTCATGCGCTTCATCAAAATGCCGTCTGGACCTACGGCCATCGCAACCCTGAAGGCCTCGCCTATGCAGTCATCGGCAGAGTAGGGCGTCTCTATTCCTCCGAGCACGGCCCCTATTCGGACGACGAGATCAACATCATCGAAAAAGCAAAGAACTATGGCCACCCCCTGATCATCGGGTTTGCGGACGGCAACTACGATGGGCTCGCCGCAGGCGTTACCAACTACAGGACCTTACCCGGCCAATGGCATACCTCATATCCCCCGATCCTCAGCGAACGCGCCAATCGCAAAGCACTGGGACCCGATTATCGTGACCCCCTGAAAACTTTCTACCCCAATTCGCATGCCTTCCTCAAAAAGCTTTTCATCCATAACCGCGCCACCGGCGACGAAGGTCGCTGGCCGTCCGAAGCCCCAAGCAGCCTGGCCGTCTATACCTCCGATGCCATCCCCGGCTGGAAAAACTCTCTGCTGATGCCCTCGCTGAAATCCCACAAGCTTATCCGCCTAAAACTCTCCCCGGCCGGCGACCGTATCATCGGCGACACGCTCGGCTATTTCCCTCATACAGGCCGCATCCGCGACATCGCCATTTCCCACGACGGCCTCCGCCTCTATCTCGCCGTCGACAGCTCCGCCTTTACCTCCATCCCCTCCCGTTCCGAACTCCGTGAAGAAACCTACCGCGGTTGCATCGTCGAGTTCACCTACCTGCTCCCGAACGCCGCATCCGCTTCCGCGCTCAAGAACCCATAGAAGACTGGTCTCGTTCATTATTTCTTCTGAAGCCAATACGTGGCCGAGGTTGCGGCGGTGGATTTATCAATGAATCCAAAGCAGCATAAAGTTCTTTGAATTGAGCATCATACTGGTTGCGCATTTCAGAAAGTATCCGGACGAGTTCCTGATAATTATGAGATGCCTTTCTTATCGCTATAAACGCTCGCATTATGGCAATATTCATGCTTACTGCCGTTTTACTTCGAAGTACGCTGGAAAGCATGGCTACGCCCGTTTCGGTAAAAGCGTAAGGATTAGAGCCGCCGAGGACCCCTCTATGAGGTATCACATTTTGTGATACCACCATATCCACTTCATCTTCAGCTAGTTCGAACATGAAATCGTTTGCTGGGAATCGTTCAATGTTACGTTTTACAGCCTGCTTTAAAACTCTCGTCTCAACGTCGTACAGTTCCGCAAGATGAATATCCAAAATGACCTTTTCACCTCGTAAGAGAATAATTTTTTTGATAATTTTCTCTTCAACCATTGATATATCATTTATTGTATCTGGCATATATTAAAGTTTTAGGTGGTATCACAACTGATGATACCATTTGTAAAATTATCCAATAGATAAACACTCGAAACTTTTAATTTTCCCAAAACCCAGAAAAGAAGAGAATGTATGAGCATATTCCGCAAGACTACCTCCTCATCTCCTGCATAAACTGCCCCGGCGTCTTCCCGAACTCCTTCTTGAACGCCTTCGTAAAATAACTCTGTGTCTGTATCCCCACCCGCATCATCACCTCCGTCAATGTCACATCCTCATGCGTCATGATCTGTACCGCCTTCTTCAACCGTATCGTCCGGATAAAATCCCCGATCGACTGCCGGCTGATCCCTTTGATCTTCTGATAAAGCCGCGTCCGGCTCATACCCATCTCCTGGCAAAGCCAATCGATATCGAAATCGGGATTGGAAAGCTGCGAATCGACGGTCTGTAGCAGCCGGTTCATAAATTCACGGTCCTTCTCGGAGTGCACCAACTCCATCGCTTCGACGTGCACCTCGCGCGAATAGCGCTCCTTTAGTTTCCGGTCCTGGACGAACCTGTTGCGTATCGTCAGCAATAGCAGCTCCATATTGATCGGCTTGCCAAAATAAAAGTCAGCCCCCGCATCCAATCCCTCCACCTGCGCCGCCGCCGCAGTCCGGGCCGTCAATATCAAAAAGGGAATATGGCAGGTATCTATATCTTCCTTCACCGCCCGGCAAAACGCGAAACCATTCATTCCCGGCATGATGACATCGCTGATGATCATCCCCGGCGACATCTCGCGCGCCTTCATTAGCCCTTCCGCCCCGTCGGCGGCTTCGATCACCTGGTAAGCCGGACTGAGACTATCTTTCAAGAAATGCCGCAGCTCGTCGTTGTCCTCTACCAGCAGGATCGTCTCTACCGGCGGAAGATCGGGCTTGTACGCCGATACTCCCGTAGCGCCGGCTGGCTCAGCGGCCGCCAGATCGACCACGCCAAACCCTTCGAGCCGCACGCCACCTTCAACCGTCATCGGGCGCTTTTCCTCCTTGCGATAATCACCTTCACCGACCGGGATGCCGATCAGGATCTCCGTTCCTTTCAACCGCTCACTGTACACATAGATGTCACCCTTATGCAAAAGCGCTAGACTCTTCACAAACGCAAGCCCCACCCCCGACCCGAGATGCGACTCGGTGATCCGGTAATACCGTTCAAAAAGATGATGTATAGACTGTGCCGAGATGCCGATGCCGGTATCTGCCACCCGGATATAAGCATAAGCACTGCTGCGGACAGGATTCTTGAGCACGAGCTCATTGGAAAAAGAAGGCCGGAAGTCATCCAGCGAAGACAAAACCTCGAGTGTGACCCGCCCGCCTTCCTTCGTATACTTAAAAGCGTTATGCAGTAGGTTCAGCACGATCTTTTCCAGCACCTGCCGGTCGAACCATGCGGCGCTCCTCGCGGCGGCGGCCGGATCCAAAGCGCCTTTCACGGCCGATGCCCGTTGCCCCGAACGCTTGGCTGATGCCTGTTGCCCCGAACCCACGACCGATGCCTGTTGCCCCGAACCCATGGCGGACGCCATGCCCCCTGCATCCAAAGAAAAATCGATCTCCTTCTGTATCGCCCAATCCCTGAACTCCTCCGCCAGTTCCTCCATAAACACCGGTAGATTCCCCGGCTGTACGCTTAACTTCAGCGACCCGCTTTCCAACTTGCCAAAATCCATCAGCTCATTGATCAGACCCAGCAACCGCTGCGCATTCCGGTGCATCGACTGCAGATATCGCCCTGCCGCCAATGCAGGATCTTTCATGATCTTTTCCAACGGCCCCAGGATCAGCGACAATGGCGTCCTGAACTCATGGCTCACATTCGTAAAGAACTGCAGCTGCACCTGCCGTATCTCCTCCCGCTTTCTCGCCTCCATCTCCCTTAGCTTGAGCGCTGTTCGGAAACGATATAAAGCATATAGCCCGGCCAGCGCCAACAGCACCAGCAGGGAAGTAAACCACCCTGTCTTCCAGAAAGGCGGTGTAATGACGATCCGAACCGATGCCCCTTCCTCATTCCACACCCCGTCATTATTCGCCGCCTTCACGCGGAATACATAATCTCCGGGACTCAAATTGGTATACGTCACCTTATTCTCCTTACCTACATAATTCCATGCCGTGTCCAACCCCTCCAGCTTATATGCATATTGATTATTCTCCGGCGTCGCATAATTCAGCGCCGAAAAATTCAAAGAAAAAGTAGCCTGCCGGTAAGAAAGCCGGATCAAAGAAGTCAGGCTGATATCCGTGGCGAGAGGCGACCCTGCCGCACCAGGAATCACCTGCCGGTTGGAAAGCTGAAACCCGGTGATATAAACAGGCGGAATGTAAGGATTTGCGCGGATAGATGCGGGATAAAAACAATTGAACCCGTTGATCCCGCCGAAATACATCTGCCCATCCTTGGTCTTCAAAAAGGCATTGGCCTCGAATTCCAGGTCCTGCAGCCCGTCCCCCGTATTGTATTTCTTGAATGCATAAGTCTCCGGGTTCAGCTGGGTAAGCCCATTGGAGGTGGCGATCCACAGGTTCCCTTGCCCGTCGTCGGCCATCCCTTTGATGAACTCGTTGGCCAATCCTGCCCGCGAAGTAAACAGCCGGAAGCTATCCCGTTCCGCGTCCAGCAGATAAAGCCCCTTCTGCCCGACCCAAACCCGGCCTTTGCTATCGGCGAACAATACCCGTAGATCGGGCACCCGTTCTTCACTATCGAAATAATGTGTAAAATGCCTGGTATCCGGATGATAACAATTCAACCCGCCGTCATCCGTGCCGATCCAGATCCGCCCCTCCCTGTCCTCCAATAACGACACGATATCCTTGCCCGAGATGCTCGTCTTGCCGGAGGGGTCGTCGATGACCCGCCGGAAGGACCGGTGGGAAACATCAAAAAGCTCCAGCCCACCATAATAGGTCGCTACCCAAAGATTTCCTGCATAGTCCTCCATCGTCTTTTGAACAAAATTGGAGGAGATCGAATGGGGGTCATTCGGGTTGTTCTGAAACCGGGTGAATGTGCCGTGCGCCGGATCAAAAAGATTTAGTCCGCCGCCCCAGGTCGAGACCCATAACCGGCCCTCCCGGTCCTGCATGACATCCAACACGGCATTGGACCCGAGGCTTCGCTCATTGTAGGGATCGTTGCGATAATGGCGAAAAACATGTTGATCGCGCAGAAAAAGATCCAGTCCGCCGCCATCCGTGCCCACCCAGATATTGCCGGTCCGGTCCTCGGCAAAGGTCTTCACATCGCTATAGCTCAGGCTGCCTGCCGAAGGCTCCTGGCGGTAAAGCTCAAATTTCTCGATGCCGGGAGAATAGACATTGATCCCGCCCCGGTGTGTCCCCACCCAGAGATTGCCCTGCCGGTCCTCATACAGCGCCGAGATGGTACGCTGGGAAAGACTGGTGCCATTCCCCGGCTCATAAGCATAGTGAAAGAAATTTCCTCCCGGGGCATGAAATAAATTCAGCCCGCCATTGATGCTCCCGGCCCAGAGCTGGCCTTTACGGTCTACCAGCATGCATTTGATCATGTTGTTGCCTAAGCTCCTGACGTCTTTATCCGAATGCCCATAACGGGTAAAGCTGCGTCGAAGCGGATCGAAAAGATAAAGCCCGTCATCTTCCGTTCCCAGCCAGAGATTACCCTGCCGGTCTTCCTGCATGGCGATGACCGTATTGCCGCTGGCATTCGTGGCTGCCGGGTTCTCCATGGCAGTGAACTGCCCCGTTTCTGGATGGAACAGATCGAGGCCACTCTGCGTTCCTACCCAGATCAACCCGCTCCTGTCTTCCAGCAAACAGAGAATGCGGTCGTCCCGCAGACTTCCGGGTCCGCCGCCCATCCGATACCGCCGGCATCTGCCCGTCTTCCTGTCGAGCAGGTTGAGTCCGCCGCCGGATGTCGCTATCCAAAGCCGTCCGCCGTGGTCCTCGAGGATCGCCGAGATGTTATTGTTGCTTAAGCTGCCGCTATCGCTATTCTTATGCTTCCATCGCGTAAACCTCCCGTGATACGGATCGAAACGATTCAGCCCGTTCATCGTGCCGACCCATAATTCATGCCCGCGATCCTCATAGATACAACGGATATAGCTGTCGCTAAGACTGCCGCTGTCCGCCGGATCATTCCGGTATACCAGGATCGCATGCCCGTCATAACGGTTCAGCCCGTCACGCGTACCGATCCACATAAATCCGCGGTTGTCCTGGCAGATAGCTTCGATGGTGCTGTTCGATAAACCCTGTTCCCCGGAAAGATGCGAGAACCGCAGCCGCGGCTGCTGGGCTTGTAAAGCCATCGGCCCCAAAACAAACACCATAATATATAGGCATGCCCGCATAGTCGGACAAATTTAAATACCTCCTCCATCTTTTCGCACGAAATAACCGTGTAGTTGCCGGAATGGTCAGTTTGAACTATAGAAATGATCGTTAGAACAAAGCCATCAACAGCGTCCCTGCTAACTTGTGTTCCGGAGCCGGCCGGGAACCAGCCCGGCGTTACCGAATCAAAATTAACTCGTTATGAAGAAACGATTGCTTGCAGGGATTCCCATCCTTATTTTACTCCTATGCATCGGATCCAACCTGTCCGCCCAGAAGAGGACCATCACCGGGCGGGTCACCGATGCAAAAGACGGCTCCCCGTTGCCAGGGGTCACCGTCCGGCCAAAAGGCGATAACAAAAATGGCGCCGTCACCGCCGCCGATGGCACCTTCTCCCTGGTTACAGACGCCAGGACTCTAACCTTCTCTATGATCGGCTACGCTACCCGGGATCAGCCCATAGGTCAGGGACCCATTCATATCGGCCTGACAGCCGCTGGGGCCAGCCTCAATGAGGTCGTAGTCATCCCCTATGGTTTCGTTCGCAAAAATGACCTCACCGGCGCCGTCGCGGTCATCGGCGACAAAGACTTCCAGAAAGGAACCATCACCACCCCCGAACAGATGATCGCCGGAAAGGTGCCCGGCGTCTCCATCATCTCCAATAGCGGCCAACCCGGCGCCGGCAGTTCCATCCGTATCCGCGGCGGCTCCTCGCTAAGCGCCAGCAATAACCCGCTGTTTGTCGTGGATGGCGTACCGCTTAATAATGACGTGCTGCCTGGCCAGACCAGCGTCATCCCCGGCGCCGGCAGCCCGCTCAGCTTCATCAACCCCAATGATATCGAGAGCTTCACAGTCCTCAAAGACGCCTCCGCCACTGCCATCTATGGCGCCCGCGCCGCGGGCGGCGTCATCATCATTACCACAAAAAAAGGCCACACCGGACCAGTTAAAGTAACCTTGTCCAGCAACAACTCCGTTTCAAAGCTCATCAAACAGGTGCCTGTCCTCAACGCCGCCCAGTTCCGCTCCGTCGTCAACCAATACGGCACCGCCGCGCAGATCGCCCAGATGGGCGCCGCCAACACGAACTGGCAGGACGAGATCTATCAGACCGCCATCGGCACCACCGATAACCTCGGCATCACCGGCGGTTTCAAAAAACTTCCCTACCGGCTTTCCATCGGCTATCAGGACCAGAACGGTATCCTAAAGACCGATAACCTGCAACGTACCTCCGCCTCGTTGGCGCTCACGCCTGTACTCTTCGACGACCACCTAAAAATAAACCTGCACCTCATGGGCTCGCTGGAATCCGCCCGTTTCGGCAACAACGCCGCCATCGGCGGCGCCATCTCCTTCGACCCTACGCAGCCCGTCTATAGCAAAAGCACCCGCTTCGGTGGCTACTACGAATGGCTCGATCCCACAACCGCCACCGGCCTGACCAACCTGGCCGGCCGCAACCCGCTGGGCTTGCTGAAACAACACTATAACACCGCCACCCCGCAGAGAAGCATTGGCAACATCCAGCTCGACTATAAATTCCATTTTCTCCCCGACCTGCACGCTAACATCAACGCCGGTTACGACGTCTCGAACGGCAAAGGCCGGACCCGTACCACGGATAGCGCCGCGGAAACCTATGTGGCAGCCGCAGCCGGCAGCGGTGAGAACAACCCCTATAAGCTCACCAACACCAACACGCTCTTCGAGGCTTACCTCAGCTACGCCAAAGACCTCCGGTCGATCAAAAGCCATTTCGATGTGCTCGCAGGCTATTCGTTTAACAATTATCTGTCGACCCTCTACAAGTATCCTAAATATTACGCCAATGGGGTGATGATGCCTGCCAGCCAACCTGCGACGCCCACCGACAAACAGCAACATACCCTGCTCTCCTGGTTCGGTCGCGCCAACTATAGCTTCAAAGACAAGTACCTCTTGACGGCCACTCTCCGCGACGACGGTTCTTCACGTTTTGCTCCCGAAAACCGCTGGGCGCTCTTTCCCTCTGTGGCCTTCGCCTGGAAGATCAAAAGCGAGCCCTTTCTCGCCGCCTCCAACATCGTGTCCGATCTGAAACTTCGCTTAGGATATGGCCTCACGGGGCAGCAGGACGGCATCGGTAACTACGATTATCTCGCCTACTATTCGCTGAGCGACTCCAATGCCGCCTATATCTTCGGTGACAATGTCTACCAGGGCTACCGCCCCGCGGGCTTCTATGCCGGCCGCCGCTGGGAACAAACCTCCACCAGCAACATCGGTCTCGACTACGGATTCCTCGATAACCGCATCTACGGTAGCGTCGATGTATATTATAAAAAGACCACCAACCTGCTCAATAACGTTCCCCAACCAGCGGGCAGTAACTTCTCCGCCTTCATCGTTGCCAACGTGGGGGATATGACCAACAAGGGGATCGAGTTCAGTGTTAACTTCGAACCCGTTCGGTCCAACAACCTCACCTGGGACGTCGGCTTCAATATCACCTATAATAAGAACAAGATCACCAACCTGACCGTCGTTCCCGATGATACCGCTTATACCGGGTTCCCCAGCGGCAACATCGCCGGCGGCATTGGCGGCCAGTTCGCCCTGATCAATGCCGTGGGTGGACCGAAAAATACCTTTTATCTCTACAAACAGGCGTATACCTCCAATGGACAGCCGATCGAAGGCGTCTTTGTCGACAGGAATGGCGACGGCATCATCAATCAGGACGATCTCTATAAAAGCAAACCCGCCGACCCCCAGACCTTCATGGGTTTTACCACCAGTGTTACCTGGCGGCGCTGGAATGCCGGCTTTGTCCTGAGATCGAGCCTGGGTATGTATGCTTACAACAACATCGCCGGCCAAACCGGCAACCGTAATCAGATCCTCGGGAATTCCGTCCTTTATAACGCGTCCGCGACCTATCTGACGACCAAATTCGTGGGCAACAATGCCCAGGAGCTGCTTAGCGACTATTATATTTCAAATGCGTCCTTCCTGCGCATGGACAATATCAATGTCGGCTACAACTTCGGCGCACTGCCACATACCCGTACGAACCTCCGGGTCAGCGCCGGCGTGCAAAATGTATTCGTCATCACCAAATACAAGGGTCTCGATCCCGAGATCGGCGCCAACGCAGACGCCGGCCTCGGTAACCCCGGCATAGACAACAATCTCTATCCCAGGCCAAGAGTCTATAATCTCGGCTTAAACCTGGATTTTTAGCGTATCAAAAAAGCAAATATGAAAGCCAACATATTCATTGCCGCCGTCCTCAGCCTGCTGGCGGCCTCCTGCTCCAAAGACCTGGATCGCCAACCCTCCGATGCTATCACGGCTGCCCAGGTCTACAGCACATCCAAGGGCTACACCCAGGCCATCTCCAAGGTCTATGCGGCCTTCGCCAACACCGGTAACGTCGGCGGAACAGGCAGCCCCGACATCCCCACCCAGATCATCGCGGACGAGGGGAATTCCGACTTCCTCCGCCTCTATTTCAATCTCCAGGAGCTCACCACCGACGAAGCCGCTTGGAGTTGGGAGAACGACGCCGGCATCCAGGGCCTCCACGAAATGAGCTGGTCCTCCACCAACGCTATCATCGATGGACTCTATTACCGTAGTTTCTTTCAGATCACCCTCTGCAATGACTTCATCGCCCATTCCACCGATGCAGCCCTCGCGGGACGAGGATTCAGTAGCGCCACCGTCGACACCATCAAAGCCTACCGCGCCGAAGCCCGCTTTCTCCGCGCCTATCAATATTGGGTGCTCATGGACCTCTTCGCCGATCCGCCTTTTGTCACGGAAAGCCAGGCGATCGGGACCTTTATTCCGAAACAGATCAGCCGCAGCGATCTCTTCAACTATATAGAATCGGAACTAAAAGCCGCGGCAGACAGTGGCCTCGTCGCCCCTCGTCAAAATCAATTCGGCCGCGCCGACCAGGCCGCCGCATGGGCCCTTCTTTCCCGCCTCTACCTCAACGCCCAGGTATACACCGGCGCTGCCCGATACACCGACGCGATCACCTATTGTAACAAGGTAATCAGCGCCGGCTATTCCCTGCATCCCGACTATACCCAGCTCATGCTGGCCGATAACAAGCTCAACACAGACGAGAACATCTTCGTCATCGTCTACGACGGCACCTATATCCAGAACTACGGTGGTACGACCTATCTTATCCATGGACCCGCAGCTATTCCCGATTCGGTCTCGGGTTGCAATGGGTCCTGGAGCGGCCTTCGCCTCACCCAAAACTTTATTTCTCTCTTTCCGGACCCGAGCGGAAACACCGACCACCGCGCCCAGTTCTGGACCAGCGGCCAAACGAAAAATATGACCAGCCTTTATACGTCTACCGCCGGCCTTTCTACATTTAAGTATCGCGATGTCACGCGCAGCGGCGCCAGGGACCCCGACCAGGATCCCAGTGGCAACTTCTCCAGCATCGACTTCCCGCTTTTCCGCTTTGCCGAGATCTATCTGACCTATGCAGAAGCCGTGCTGCGTGGCGGTACCGGCGGCGATGCAACGACGGCGCTGAACTATATCAACGCCCTGCGCGCCCGTGCCTATGGCAACACCGGCAGCTATGCGATCAACGCCAGCCAGCTGACGCTGCCCTTCATCCTCGATGAACGTGGTCGCGAACTATATTACGAGTGTACTCGCCGCACCGACCTGGTCCGGTATAATGAATTTACCACCAACGCCTATCTCTGGGCCTGGAAGGGTGGGGTAGAGAACGGTACCGCCGTAGACGACAAATACAAGGTCTTCCCCATCCCGAGCACCGACCTCTCGGCTAACCCAAACCTCAAACAAAATGCGGGTTACTAAAAAAAACATCATGAAAAAAATATTTATCCCCTGCCTGCTCCTGCTGTTTGCCGGCTGCAGCAAGGATCTCACACAACCCACCCTGCAATCGCCTTCCGGCGTCAACGGCTTTGCAGCGTCGACCAATAGCGTTAACCTCTCGCCGGCCAACGACTCGGCCACGGTAGTCGTCTTCAGCTGGAAGGCATCCTCCTACGGCATCTCGGTCCCCGTGACCTATACCCTGCAGATCGATCAGCCGTCGGACACCAGCGGCTCCAACGCCTGGGGCAATGCCATCAACACGACGATCTCCACCGACAGCCTGTCCAAATCCTGGCTGGGCGCCGACTTCAACCATATCCTCAATCAATTGGGCGTACCCAATGGTACGGCCAGCACGATCGTAGCGAGACTCAAGGTCGATGTCAACCAAAGCAACGGTCTGGCTTCTACCGTGCCTACCCTCGTTTCTACCCTGTCCATGACGGCTACTCCATATAAGGTGGTGCTCGTCTATCCGAAACTTTATATCGCGGGCGATTTCCTCACACCCAACTGGACACAACTGGACCAGCCGGGTTGGATCCTCGCGTCCGTTCTCAGCAACGGCGTGTATGAGGGCTATGTCAATTTCGCCGATAACGCCAATCAGTTCAAGCTGTGCTCGGAACTCAGCTGGAACGGCGACTATTATGGTTTGGGCAGCACACAGACGACGCTCGCCCCCGGCGGTTCCTCCGGAAATCTTTGGTATAACGGACCCGCTTATGCCCGCGTAGTAGCCGACGTCAACGCGAATACCATCAACTATACCAATACCAGTTGGGTGGTGGCCGGCGACTTCAACAGCTGGAGCATCACCGCAAACCCGATGACCTTCGACGCGTCCGCGAATACCTGGACGGCCACCGGCGTGCACATGACGGCCGGCAACCAATGGAAATTCGTGGGTGATTCGGGTTGGAATAACTGTTTCGGCATGGATTCCAAGGGGAACTTTGTCTATGGCAACGGCAACATCGGTAACTTTACCGTTACCAAGACGGGCACCTACACCGTTACGCTGGATCTCAGTCGCGGTGCCGGCAATTATACCTATTCCGTTCAATAACCGTCCAAACAAGGATCCAAGAACATGCGTCTTACATTCGCCACTTTCCTGCTGTTGACTTTCCTTACCCAATGCAAAAAAAGCAGCGGCGGCAACAACGGCTCCAACACGGACACCACAAAAAAGCCGAAGGTGGACACCCCCATTGTCCTAGGGGCCGACCCCAGTTGGCTCACCCAGATGGAAGACTCGGGATATAAATTCTATAATACCGCCGGCGCTGCCATGGACTGCTTCCAGTTACTGCAATCGCTCGGCATCAACGCCATCCGGCTTCGGGTCTGGGTCAATCCCACCGGCGGCTGGTGTGGCGCACGGGATGTCGTCAACAAGGCGGTTCGTGCAAAAAAAGCTCGGCATGCGCATACTCATCGACTTCCATTACAGCGACACCTGGGCGGATCCTGCCCATCAGACCAAACCTGCGGCCTGGGTATCGTATAATTTCCCGGCGCTTGCCAGCACCGTCACCAGTTATACGGAAAGCGTACTCGACACCCTGAAAGCCGCCGGTGTCATACCTTCGTGGGTTCAGATCGGCAACGAAACGGATAATGGCATGCTTTGGCCCGATGGTCAGGCCTCTTCCAACATGGCGGGCTTCGCGGCGCTCGTCACAGCAGGGTACAAAGGCGTCAAAGCCGTCAGCGACACCACCAGGGTCATCGTGCATATTTCAAATGGCTGGAACAACAGCCTTTTCCGCTGGGTCTTCGATGGCCTTACCGCCAACAACGCCCAATATGATATCATCGGTATGTCGCTGTACCCTTCCGCGTCCAACTGGGTATCGTATAATGATTCCTGTGCCGCCAATATGAACGACATGGTCTCCCGTTATCATAAACAGGTCATGATCTGCGAAGTGGGTATGCCCGAGAACCAGGCCACGACCTGCGAGGCCTTTCTCACCGATCTGATCCACAAGGTAAGGGCGGTCGCGAGTAACCAGGGCCTGGGCGTGTTCTATTGGGAACCGGAATGTTATAACAACTGGCAGGGTTATGGCCTCGGCGCCTTCGACAACACCGGCAAACCCACTGTAGCCATGCAGGCATTTAGCAACTAAAAAACGCATCCAGTGAAAACACTATTCTTCCTGTTGACCTTCCTTCCGCTCCTCTCCAACGGGCAGCGCGCCCCAATGGCCACCCAACCGGTACCTGCTCCTCCACGATCCGTGCGATCTCATATCAACTTCGACGCAGACTGGAAATTTCATCTCGGAAACGCGTCCGACCCTGCCAAAGACTTCAATTACGGGATCGCCGGCATCTTTATCAAATCCGGCAAAGCCAAAGGCACCGCCATCGCGCCCGACTTCGATGACAACGGCTGGCGGACGCTCTCCCTTCCGCACGATTGGGCCGTGGAACTCCCCTTCGAATACAGCCCCGACTCCGATGTCATGTCGCATGGCTATAAGCCGGTAGGCGGCCATTATCCGGCAACGAGCATCGGCTGGTATCGCAAACATTTCAGCATCCCACGCGCCGACTCCGGACATCGCTTCGTCATCCGGTTCGACGGCATCTATCGCGATAGCAAGGTCTGGATCAACGGCTTCTATCTCTGCGGTAACGCCAGCGGCTATAGTAGCTTCACCTGCGACATTACAGACTATCTCCGTTACGATCACGATAATGTCCTAGCCGTCCGTGTAGACGCCACGCAGTTCGAAGGGTGGTATTACGAAGGCGCCGGCATCTACCGCCATGTCTGGCTCAACGAATACAACAACCTGCATATCGCCGAAGACGG
>DASZOW010000208.1:0-4471 GCA_035550615.1 Puia sp. | reverse complement strand
AATAATACGGCCCTCCCGCAATACGACAGCCTTGTCTCCGCCGGCAAGGCGCTGAATACCGCTATCACCACGCTGAACACCGACGCCACAGACGCCAATCTGGCCACGGCACAAGCCGCATGGAAACGGATGCGTGTCGCGTGGGAAAGATCAGAAGGTTATCTGATCGGACCCGTAGAAGCAGGCGATTATGATCCCAACTCCGACACCTGGCCCACGGACTATCACCAGATGGACTCGTTGCTCGCCAGCGGCAATGGCCTCGGTGTATCGGACGTACAAAATCTGCCGCAGACACTACGCGGCTACCACCCCATTGAATACCTCATCTTCGGCGAGGGCGGAACACGTACCGCGGCCCAGCTGGATACCCGCAAACTGCAATACCTCGTGAGCCTTTCCGCCGATCTGCTGAACAACAATGTACAACCCTTGCAGAATTCCTGGACCTCCGATCCCATAAACTATGCCCGGGAGATCCTGACCTCCGGCAAGGGCAGCACCACGTATAAGACCCGCCAGGCCTTCTTCCTCGATATCGTCGGTGACAATGGGATGGCCGGCATCTGTCATGAAGTAGGCGAACAGGACGAGGACGGCAAGATGTACAATCCCTATATCACCAAAGATTCCTCCCTGACCGAATCGCCTTATTCCGGCACCAGTCTCAACGACTTCAAGAACAACATCGTCGGTTTACAACAGGTATACATGGGCCTGAACGGCGGCAAAGGCCTCAAAGATCTCGTAGCCGCTAAAAATGCCTCGCTCGACAAGAATATCCAGACCGCGATCGCCGCGGCCGTAAGCTCTTTCGACAATATCAGCGGCTCGAACAACGAGCGGTACGAGGACGCGATCATCGACAGACGCACCCAGATCCAGACGACGATGTCGCAGCTCAACGCGCTGCAACAGTTGCTCGAGGACGACCTGACGAATTTCATCAAACAATACGTGCAAGACTAGAAGGTGAAAAAGCTTTGGATCATATTATCGCTGGGCGTCACCGTGTATGGGTTCAGCAGGTGTAACAAATCGGAGACCTTCCCTGCCGGTGGTTACGACGATCGGCTGAGCGGAGGTGAATACACGGTGCTGGATGCATCGACGCAGGCTTTTAAACAGGCTTTCCCCGGTTTGAGCGACCGCCAGCAGGTCGTGCATAATATCGGTGACGGCACCTTTGACCAGGTATTCGTAGCGGCGCCCGCTCCGCATTTCGGGGGCCTGGGCCCTGTTTTCAACAACATCTCCTGTATCAACTGTCATCGCAATGACGGCGGGGGTTTCCCGACCCTTGGAAGCTCCAATTCGGGCATGTTGATGCGGATCAGCATCCCGGGTTCCGATGAACACGGAGGCCCGTTGCCGGCGCCGGGGTTTGGGTTGCAAGTCCAGGACCAGGCTCTCCTCGGGACTGTGCCGGAGGCGACCACCACGCTCAACTATACCGACATACCCGTGACCTATCCGGACGGGACCGTGGTGACCTTGCGTAAACCGGCCTATACGCTCACCAATCCTTACACCCCCCTGCCGGCAGGCTATCTCTTAGGCCCGCGGCTGGCGCCCCGGCTCGTAGGCCTTGGGCTGCTTGAAAACGTTCCCGAAAGCACCATCCTCTCGTTTGTAGATGCGGGTGATAAGAACGGGGACGGCATCACCGGAAAGGCGAACTATGTTTATGATACATATACGCACCAGATGGAGCTGGGCCGTTTCGGCCTAAAGGCCAATGCCCCCACCCTGCTGATGCAGGTGGCGACCGCCTACCAGCAGGACATGGGCGTTACCAGCTATGCTCAGCCGGAAGAAAGCTGCTATGACCAGCTGCAGATGAGTATTGTCGGGGCAGCCGATACCGGCCCGGAACTGGTAGACAGCCTGCTGAACTATGTGACCTTCTACGTACAGACCTTGTGCGTGCCGGCACGCCGGGATGTCAATGATAGTGTCAACCGCAGGGGAGAAGCGCTCTTCAACCAGGTGAACTGCTCGGGCTGCCACCGGCAAACGATGTATACCGGCGTAAACCCGGCTATCGATCTGAGCAGCCAGCGCATCCATCCCTATACGGACCTGCTCCTGCACGATATGGGTCCTGCTCTGGCCGACGGCCGGCCCGACAATCTGGCAACGGGAAATGACTGGCGCACGATGCCGCTTTGGGGTATCGGGCTGCTGCAGGTAACCAATGGAGGAACGGGTTATTATCTGCACGACGGTCGCGCCAGGACCATCGAAGAGGCCATCCTCTGGCACGATGGCGAAGCGGCAGGATCGAAACAGGCATTCATGCAGCTCAGCCAAACGGACCGCGCGGCGCTACTGCAATTCCTTGCATCCCTATAGAAGATAAGCCCACCTGACCGTGGGCTTTTTTTATGAGCTCTTTTTCACCGTGCTGGCGCCCGAGGATCGAAGATTGCGGATGGTAGCGTCGCCTTTATAATAGATAGAGCTGGCGCCCGTAGCGTCGGCAGTGAGCTCTTTTTTCACCGTGACCCGGATATCGGAGGCGCCGGAAGCATGCACATCGCAATTGTCCGTAACGAGGTCATACCCCTTGACATCGCTGGCGCCGGACGACTCGATCTTTGCCATGCCCGAGACCACGCCCGTGATATGCGCATCCGAGGCGCCGCTCTGATTCATGTCCAACGCTTTGACATTTATCGCCCCGCGAAAATCGCTGGCGCCTGAAAGTGTGAGCGACAGCTCATTGCCGGTGATGACCCCGTCGACAAAGATATCGCTGGCGCCGGACGCATCTAATCTATTCAACGTGGTGAACGAGACATAGGCCTTGAGCTTCGTATTCCCCAAAGAAAAATGACCGTGTTCCAGGCTGATATGGAGGATGCCGTCTATTACTTCCGTGCGGATGCGATCCCGCCATTTGGGATCCGAAGCACTGACGACCACCGTCTCGGTATCCCCCTGGCTGAGGTATAGATTGATAGCATCGGATACTTCGATGCCATGGAAGCCTTTTACGGACCGTAGCTGGGCATAGGGGTCATGGATGATCGTCTTCTGCGCACGTACGGTGATGCCGATCAGACCGGACAAGAGTATGGTAAATAGTAAACGCATAATTCAATAGCCGTGCACCACGTGCACAACCGGACTACGTCCGGCTCGGTAAATGTAAGCCAAAACATCTAATCCTTGCGGGAGACACTGCCTGCCCCGCTGGCATGCGAGGACCGGACCACCCCATTGCCTTTATAGTGGATATCGCTTCCGCCGCTGGCCGAGGCAGTCAACTCTTTATTCACGGTGATATAGGCATCGCTTCCGCCACTGGCGTCTACATGGCATTCGTCGGCCGCGAGGTCGTAGCCATGAAAATCGCTGCCGCCACTGGTATGAACACTAAGCGTTGTCGCAGAACCGCTGAAATAAGCATCGGAGCCGCCGGATTGCTGGATAGCCAGTTCCCCGACGTTCACCTTACCATGAAAATCACTGCCGCCGGACATATCCATCCTAAGCCGGCCGGAATGGAGCAGATCCTGGACATAGACATCCGAGCCGCCGGAAGCATGCAGCTGATCGATGAGCTTGCAGGAGACATACGCTTTCGCATGGTGGTTATGCCAGTTGCCCCAGTGAAGGCCACGATCCTCCATATAAATGTTCAGGACGCCATCGCGTACCTCGGTCCTGATGCGGTCGCGTACTTCGGGGTCTTCCGCACTGACGGCAACGGCTTCTTCATCTCCCTGCGAGAGATAGAGATCGATGCCGCTGGAGATATGTATACCATGATAACCCTGGGCAGAGCGCTTCTGGGCATGCGGATCGTTGATAGCCTTGGTGATCCTGTCTTCGCTTTGCGCCTGGGACGCCAGGCAAACCAGGGTCAAAGACGCAAAAAGTAGAGTATTTTTCATGTATGTTATTTTATCTAAGGACGACCTGCCTGGACCGATGTTGCATGGTCTCATGATTGACCTTGCGGTCGGGTGGCGCTACGCCCCCTTATCGGTGGGACGCAGAAGGTTTTTTAAATGTTACAAGGCGGCCGAAAAACACCTACCTTTGTGGCCTGTTCCTCGGGGTGCTGTCCGCCGGCAGGCGAATGGCTGAGAAATACCCGTAGAACCTGATCAGGGTAATGCCTGCGCAGGGAAGGTATCCAATCTGGCTGTCTACAATTCCCTCGCGGTATTCCCGTCTTAAAATCGAACGCATCATGAGGAATACCTTGACGATCCTTTTATCGACCGCCGCCGCTACTATCTTTTCTATCGGCGCCACTGCTCAGATCCACTCCATCGGCGCCCCTGCGCAAATCCATGCCGATTCGGCCGGACCCAGCCGCTTCGATTCGCTAAAACTTTTTCTTCAGCCCGTGGAAGTCAGAGCTTTACGCGCCGGCGAAAAAGCTCCTTTTACTAAGACGGACATAGACAGGAAACAGATAGAACAGACCAATGTAGGCCAGGACCTACCCTTTTTG
>DASZOW010000207.1:0-2031 GCA_035550615.1 Puia sp. | reverse complement strand
ACCCAAAGCCTTCACGTAAGCGTTCAGGCGGCCCTCGCGTATCACGGAGAACTTCGGTCCGATCAGAAAGGTATTCTCGCCGATATCTTTCGGTGTAAGGATGCTGATGTAATGCATGTCGGCTTCGACACCAAGCCTCCTCCAGAAATCGGCGCTACCGTAGAGAGTGAAACCCTTAATGTAGGTCGTACTATAGTCAGGTTTCGCGAAGGAAAATCCCGCGCCAACCTGAATCTGTCCGGTGCGTGAGGCCATCGGAACGGCCTGGGCATGAGACGCCACCGGCAAGCCGAGGAGAGAGACCAGTAAGCCAGCCCAATAAAGTGGTTTCAAGCCTTTTACCTCCGGCGGGGAGAATGGAGAAAAGTCGATATTCCACTTAGAGGCGAGGCTTAGACAGTACGTTGCCCCCGCAACCATGAGCTGGTATTTGAAGAGAGAAGCTCTTCTATTCTTCTCCGTTTTTAGCAAAGGACGAGAAGAATTTTCCTATCGAATACCCAATTTTTCCCATATCACATCGATACGAGCTTTCACCACGGGCTCCATCGCAAGCATCGCAGGCCAGGGCCGGGTGAATCCCTCCGCAGGCCACTTCCGCGTGGCATCGATCCCCATCTTGCTGCCGAAGTTTGGCAGGCGGCTGGCATGATCGAGTGAGTCTACAGGCCCGAGCGTAAATTGGATGTCTCGCTCCGGATCGATATTGTTAGTCGTGCGCAGCACAACCTCCGCCAGGTCCTGTACATTGCAATCCTCATCGACAACAATGATGCACTTGGTGAACATCGCCTGACCCATCGCCCAGATGCCATTCATCACCTTGCGCGCATGGCCTGCGTAGGACTTTCTGATCGAAACGACCATCAGGTTGTGAAAGACACCCTCAGGCGGAAGATTCACGTCTACGATCTCGGGCAGTGTCATCTGCATCAGCGGCAGAAAGATGCGCTCGACCGCTTTGCCCATCCATGCATCTTCCATCGGCGGCTTGCCGACAATGGTCGCAGCATAAATTGGCTGTTTGCGATGCGTGATTGCCGTGACATGAAAGACCGGGTAATCATCCTGCATCGTATAAAAACCGGTGTGATCGCCGAATGGCCCTTCGGTGCGCAGTTCGCCAAGCTGGACATAGCCTTCGAGGATGTACTCCGCATGGGCTGGCACTTCAAGGTCAACCGTCTCTGCCTTCACCAACTCTACCGGCCTCTGCCGCAGAAACCCCGCAATCAGATACTCCTCGACCTCCGGCGGCGCGGGAACGATCGCCGAAAAAGTCGTTGCCGGGTCGGTGCCGATCGCTACGGCGACTTCCATGCGGTCTTCCCGGATCTTCGCCAGCGTCGTCGCGTTCAGCGTCTCCAGCGAAGCGGCAGAAGCCGTGCCTCCAGCCGTCAGCGCCATCAGATTCACGCTGCCGGCAAGATCGGGTGTTGCCACCCTCAGCCGGTCGCGCATGTGCTCGGCCGCAACCTTCTGGCGTTGCCAGTGCATCCCCGTTGTCTTCTCGTCGTAGACCTGCATGCGGTACATGCCGACATTGCGCTTGCCCGACTTCGGGTCGCGCGTCACCACGCACGGCAGCGTAATAAAGCGGCCTCCATCCTGGGGCCACGTCCTAAGTACGGGAAGATCCAGGAGATTGACGTCCTCCCCGCGATGAACCACTTCCTTACAGGGAGCATCCTTGGCTGAAATCACCTTGGAAAAGAAGCTGCCAACCTCCGCCAGCTTCGGAAGCATCTTTAGCTTGTCCATTAACCCGGTCGGTGGGACCGGATGGAGCAGTTCGCGAATACGTCCGGCGATATCGTCCAGCGAGTTTGTCTCAAGGGCGAGTTTCATCCGCCGTTCGCTGCCGAACTGGTTCATCAGGACCCGCGCCCCGGGATGGCCTTTGACGTTCTCAAATAGCAGCGCCGGCCCCCCCGCCTTCTCCGTTCCTCGTCCCAGCTTGGCGGCGCGGTCTGCGATCTCCGCCATCTCCAGATCGGGATCGACCTCGATAGCGATGCGTTTCAGTTCACC
>DASZOW010000206.1:0-5536 GCA_035550615.1 Puia sp. | reverse complement strand
CTTCAGATAAACTTTTGTCATGGCCGCAAAGGTACGTCGCCTCGCGGGGTTTACCGAAACTTACCACACATACGTTCCGACCGCATGCCCAGTCAGGGACGTAGAGAAATTCTTCCCATTGAACTGTACCGTGAACGTCGTGGCCGTCGCATCGTTATTCAGCACGATCAGCACCTTCTGACCCGCCGGCGTCTGGAACGCCACGTTCTGCAACGTCCCGGTAATATTCGAAGCGACCCGCACACTACCCGGCCGTACAAACTTGCTCGCATGCGCGATGATATAATAGGAGGTATTCCTGCTGACCGCCGTCCCATTGATCGTAAAAGCTCCCTGGCAAACTCCACACCCGCCATTGGTATGCGGACCATAATTTTGATCGGCCGCCAGGTTCCACTCCAGCACATTCCTGCTCCAGTTACGCGAAGCGCCGACTATCAGATTCTGGATCGCCCAATCCAGGTCTCCCTGAAAATTCCCCGGCCCCGCTACATACTGCTCGGTAAAATATACATTCTTGTTGGGAAACGAATCATGCACCGCCCCCATAGCCGAAATGGTTCCGCCATAAAGATGAAACGCCGATCCATCCACATACTGCGCCGCGGCAGGATCCTTCAGAATGGTCAGCGGATATTGCGGCACATCGCAGTTATGATCCCAGATGATGATCTTGGTCGCGATCCCCGCCGCCTTGAAAGCCGGCCCGAGATAATCCCGCACAAACCGCTCCTCGGCCGTGTCCTGCATCACCATGCTCGGATTGTTGTTGGCATTCAATGGCTCGTTCTGTGGTGTCACGGCATCTATCGGTATCCCATTGGCCTGCATCGCCTGGATATACTTGACGAAATACTGCGCATACACGGGATAATACTGCGGCAGCAACGATCCCGCCGCGGCACTGTTGTTCGTCTTCATCCATGCCGGGGCCGACCACGGGCATGCCAGCAGCTTGATCGTGGGATTCACCGCCAGGATCTCTTTTAAAAGGGGAACTACAGACGTCTTGTCATCAGCCAGATCGAATTGGGCCAGCGTAGTATCCGGCGAGGCAGGAGAACCGGCATCATCATACGAAAACACGCGGGCGCTCAGATCTGAAGCGCCGATCGTCAACCGCAGATAGCTCACCCCGATATGCGTACTGTCCGTGGCAAAAAGCTCCTGCTCCAACGCCTGCCGCTGCGAAGTCGGCAACGCATAGATCAGCTGCGCACTGCCTCCCGTCAAACAATAACCGAATCCATCGATGGTCTGGTATCGCTGTGTGGTATCCACGGTGATCACCGGCTCGACAGCCAGGCCGCTCCCAAAATTCAACGCCACATTCTGCCGCTGAAAAAGCGAACTCTTATCGGGGTTCGTTAACCAAAGCGCCACCTGGCTGTTCACCGGTGTGGTAGAAGTGCCTCCCGTCGGCGGCGGAGTCACCGGGGAGGGACTGCTCTTCTTGCTGCAGGCCGCAAAACCGCCCGCGAGGATAAGTATCGAAAAAAAGACATTTTTCATACTCTATTGTTGAAACACTCTTACATAATCCACGAACATCCGTTGCGGAAACACCGTCGTATTGTCCGGCGGCCCGGGCCAATTCCCACCTACCGCCACGTTAAAGATAAAAAAGAACGGACTATTGAACGGATAAACCCCGCTCGATACATTGGCCTTGCTCCCGCTCACATACACATGGTCGTCCACCAGGAACTGCACGCTGTCCTGCTTCCAGATCAGGCTGAATACATGGAATTGCTGACTGAAATCCCCCGAAGCGAGATCATAGTTGTTATTATACGTTCCCTCTGCGCCGCCCGATTGCTGCCAGTGCAGCGACCCGGTGACCCGGCTGGGCGCACTCCCCACCAGCTCCATGATATCGGTCTCCCCGCATCCCGGCCAGGGAACCGTACTGATGTCGGAACCCAGCATCCACAACGCCGGCCACATGCCCTTCGACACCGGCAGCTTGGCGCGGATATCGATCCGCCCATAGGTAATGGGCCGTTTCCCCTGCGTCGTGATCCTCCCGGAGGTATAGCTGTTCCCGCCATACGACTCCTGCCGCGCTTCGATCACCAGGTGCCCGGCGGATACAAACACATTCTGCGTCCGGTTCGTATAGTTCTCCAGCTCCTGGTTACCCCAACCGGTTCCACCCTGCTCATAGTTCCAATCGTTCGTATTCAGACTATTGCCATTGAACTCATCACTCCATGCCAGGTGATAACCGGGATAGCTCGCAGGGGTACTATAACCCGTGGTATCGGTAGGCAGATAGGGCAGATCGGTATTCACTATCGTCCCAGTCCCCCTGGAAGCGCCCAAAACGCTGTTCACAGGATTGCTGATCTGGAAATAAAAGGTCTGATTAGCCTGCCGCAGGCTATCCCCCAGCACCGGCACATCTACATACACCTCCGTTTGCCCCGCCGCGATCGTGATCGTCCCGCTCGTCGCCGTATAATCGGCTCCCGCCCTGGCAGTGCCATCCGCCGTAGCATAGTTCACGGAAACGGCCTGCGTCGCCGCCGCGCTCAGATCGATATAGAACCGGAACGCCGAAGTCTGCGTTTGCCGGCTTTGCGTGACATTGCCGACCTTCACCGTCGGCCCATCGGCGCCATTGTTCGATTGCCCGCCATGACTGCTCTTCGAGCAGGACATCGTCCCCAACGCCAGCAAGCAAATTATCGATATACCCATCGTCTTCATCATGTCGTGTATTCAAATTCGCGGATCAATGATCCAACGCAATATCGGCAACGGTGACACCACCCGATCCCAGCGTTCCACCCGAGCTGCCCGCCTTGATCATCACATAATACGTGCCGCTGGTTGGAAACGTGATAACACCCGAGCTGGGGCCATTGCCGTTACAGCCGATCTTCACGACATTCCCATTGAACGGGGTCAGCCCGCAACCACTCCACCAATTCAAAGAATAGATCTTATTGTCGGAATAATCGGAACCCTGCGTCGGAACCGTCGAGCCGATATAGAACTCTACCCAGGAATCCGTAATCCCGCTCCCCGATACATTGGCGGAAAAAGTATAGTTGACCCCGCTCTGTACCTGGATGGCCTGGTAAACCGCCCCATTGGAATTCCCGGTATTGCTCAACACCAGCCCGCTTGAAGTAAAGGTAAATGTCGTCTGCGGTCCACCGGTATTCAATGTTGTCCACGAGGAAGCGCTATTGGCGTCGAGCGTACCACCCGCGATCACGGTATTGCCTAGATCATCGCCCGCCACGGATACCACCTGCGAAGCGGTGTCATACCCGCCACGGCCCACCGCCGTAAGCACGATCCGGTAATTCCCATGCTGCGCAAAATGGATCGTATCACTTGCAGTCCCCGCGGCAGGCGACCCATTGCCCGTACTCCAATACCAGCCGAAAACGCCATCCGTGCCAGCCGTGCAGACAAAGGTATTCGTCTTGCCCGAAACCGGGGCTACCGTAAAGCTCGCCTTGGGCGCCGGGCCCAGACCAGCCGTATTATTATCAGGCGTACACCCGCTGAGAAACACCGTCGTCAGCAACGCCGTAAGTCCTGATCCAAGCGCTAATATCCGGCCTCCGGCCAACGGACCGCGGGCCCGTTTAGAAAAAATATTTCTCATATAGCAATGTTTTTATTGGCAGCCGGCGCCGGCCGGCCCTGTTGATTAATTATATCCGGGGTTTTGTACAAGTTTCGTGTTATTGAGCTCGGCCAGCGGGATCGGCAACACCTCGTTCTTGTTGGCCTGGAATCCCTTGGACGCCAGCACGGTCGCCGCCTGCCCGGTCCGCACCAGGTCGAAGAAACGATGCCCTTCGGTAGCCAGCTCCAACCGCCGCTCATGGTAGATATTGTCGAGCGTAGCCGGCACGGAAGCCAACCCCACCCGCGCCCTGACGGCATCCAACAGCTGCTGCGCCCTCGCCAGGTTGCCACCGCCTCTTACCAACGCCTCGGCTTCCAGCAGATAGGTGTCGGCAAGCCGGATCTCGATCTCGTCATTCCTCCAGTTCAACTCGATATTCCCTACTGTACTCTGATAAGCAGCCAGCGGCGCGAACTTGCGGATGAAATAACCGGTGTTATTGTAGCCCGGATTGTATTTACAGATCCCGGCCTTAGCCATACTATCGATATTGACGATCGTCGCCGCATACCGGGGATCGCCCTTCAACGCATTCACCAGGTCCATGGTCACCGGGCAGAAGCCATAACCGGCCGCGGAAGATTCAAAGGTCGGTCCGCTATACCCACGAGGCCCCACCATCTGTACCCCGACATTTCCGTCGAAATTCGGCCAGTTGCCCCAGGTCTTGCCGGCCTGGTTCGTATGCACGATCTCGAAGATCGACTCGGCATTGAACTTATTACCCGGATCGAAAATATCTGCATAGTTCGGCAACAGGTGATAGTTGGGCGAGGTATTCACCTGCTCGAGATCGGCCGCCGCCTCCTGCATCCTGGAATTGTTGTTCTCATAGATGATCGCCTTGCCCAGCAAAGCCTGCGCGGCGCCCTTGGTGACCCGCCCACCCTCGGTAGCAGCATCTACCGTCGCCGGCAGATTCGGGATCGCCGCATTCAGATCTTTCTCGATCTGGGCATAAATATCGGCGGGCTTCGCCTGCACCTGCGTGAACCACTGGCTTTGCGAAAGCTCGGTGGTGATCAACGGCACATTCCCGAACTCACGCACCAGGTCGAAATAATAATAGGCACGTAAAAACTGCATCTCCGCCGTATACCGGGTCTTGAGATCATCGCTCAACCCCGGCACATCCCCAAGCTTGGCCAGCATAGTATTGACCCGCGCAATCCCGGTAAAATTCCGGCTCCACAGATCGGGCGGAACATTGGGCGTAGCCGCTGCCAGCGTATACGTATCCCAGGCCTGCATCCCGGGATTATCGGAGTTGGAACCGCCACCCGCATGGCATTCATCCGAAGCCAGGCTTAGCAACACCATCTTCGGCGCGTATGAACTGACCACCGTCCACGACAGCGGATTATAAGCCGCTACCAGCCCGGCAAAAGCCTCGTCGGGGGTCTGATAATAATCGTCCTCCAGGGTAGTCCCCTCTGGCTTTGCTTCAAGAAAGCTCTTTTTACAAGCGGCCACAGCCAGCACAAGACCTGCAAAAAGCGAGCAGTATAATATGGTTGTTCTTTTCATAATGTTCGTTTTTAAATCGTTAAAATCCGACGCTTAAACCTGCTTGCAGGGTCCGGGCTTGCGGATAAAAGCCGCGGTCGATACTGGTATTGGTCCCGCCGCCGATCTCGGGATCGTAGCCGGTATACTTCGTAAACGTCAGCAGGTTGTATCCGGTCACGTAGATGCGGATCTTTTGCATCGTCCATTTCCGCAGAAGGCCTTTCGGTAACGTATATCCGATCTGCAATGTCTTGATCCGGAAATAAGCGCCGGGCTCGAGATAGAAAGCGCTGGGGTTCGTGAAATTGCCGTTGGGATCGCCATCCACCAGCCGCGGAAAGGCATTCGTAGAACCCGGACCGGTCCAACGGCTAA
>DASZOW010000205.1:0-4543 GCA_035550615.1 Puia sp. | reverse complement strand
GACGTTGTCGTGACAGTCAGCCGGTAATCATAATTCACCTGATGGGTCCGTCCGGACATCGGCAATACCGTTTGCGGTTTGAAGATATAATTCTGAGATTCGACAAGCGACTTGATGGCGGCGGTCTTGTCGGCAGATTTTTTGTTGGTTTGTGCGCCGGCCGTCATTGAAACAGCCAGGGCCAGAAGGAGGAATACCCTTTGCATAGTTGACAGCTTTACTTAAAAATAAACATTTTGCGGGTGAGGATAGCCTGTACTTTTGTTAAATGAGTTCAAACAATTTTGATGCCGTGGTGCTTGGATCCGGTCCTAACGGGCTGGCAGCTGCTATCACCATGCAGCAAAAGGGACTCTCGGTCCTCCTGATAGAAGGGAAAAAGTATATCGGCGGGGGGCTGCATTCCGCCGAGCTGACACTTCCCGGTTTTGTCCACGATGTCTGTTCTGCGATCCATCCGTTGGCCGTCAATGCCCCGTTTTTCAATACGTTGCCGCTGGAAAAATATGGATTGGAATGGGTCCGTCCGCCGGTGGCGGCGGCGCATCCTTTTGATGGTGGCGGGGCTGCCGCTTTGCTGGATGCCGTGGATGCCACGGCCAGGAGTCTGGGTGTGGACGGGCGGGCATATAGTAGGTTGATGGATCCGTTGGTTGCCGATTGGCCGTGGCTGGCGCCGCAATTGCTGGGACCGTTGCGGATACCCAAACATCCGCTGGCGCTTGCCAAATTCGGGCTTCGGGGTCTGCCTTCCGTCAGTATGCTGGCGCGACGGTTCCAGACGGCGGAGGCGCGTGGGCTTTTGGCCGGCATGGCGGCGCATTCGATGCAGCCGCTCGATGGTTTGTCAACGGCGGCGGTGGCGTTGATCTTTCTGATGGCGGGGCATAGCAAAGGCTGGCCGATGCCGCGTGGAGGCGCTTCTGCGCTGGCTCAGGCGCTGGGAGCGTATTTCCGCAGTCTTGGCGGGGCCATCGAAACCGGGACATACATTGCGTCGCTGGATCAGCTGCCTTCCGCCAGGGCCTTGCTGCTCGATGTTTCACCGCGGCAGCTGTTGCAGTTGGGTGGTCATCGCTGGTCGAGTCTCTATCGCTGGCAGCTCGAGCGATACCGGTATGGGATGGGCGTGTTCAAGGTCGACTGGGCGTTGGATGGACCTATTCCTTTTTCCGCGGATGTATGTCATCGGGCCGGCACGGTGCATCTTGGCGGTACGCTGGAGGAGATTGCCGTTTCAGAGGCGGCGGCGAGAGCGGGTCATCCTGGCGAGCGGCCCTTTGTTCTACTGACCCAGCAGAGCCTTTTTGACGCTACCCGGGCGCCGGCAGGTAAACATACCGGCTGGGCTTATTGTCATGTGCCCAATGGTTCGCGCCAGGACATGACGGAGATCATAGAACGACAGGTGGAACGGTTTGCCCCCGGTTTCCGGGAGCGTATCCTGGCAAGGCATACTATGGATACGGCGAAGCTGCAAGAATATAACCCGAATTATATCGGCGGGGACATCAATGGCGGGGATTTCGACATCGGGCAGATGTTCACCCGGCCGGCGCTGCGGCGTTCGCCATACCGGACTTCGGCAAAAGGGATCTATCTCTGCTCTGCCTCGACCCCGCCCGGGGGAGGGGTGCATGGGATGTGCGGATTTCATGCGGCGCGGCGGGCGCTGAAGGATATTTTCCGGATGGATGTTTAGGCGCCGGCGGCTTGCGGTTTCATCCGGTGTTTGCTTTTGAGGTATTTTTCCCCGATGATCTCGCTCATCGGCCGTTGATAGACCTTGCTTTCTACCCAGGAAACCAGATCCAGGTAGGCGAAGGCCCTGGCTTCGTAGCGATTCCGTTCAAAGAGCCGGATCTTTTCCAGGAATTTCTCGAATTCCGCTTTCATGGCGGCGCGTGAGGTCTGGAAGGAGGTGCGCAGGAAGCGGAACATCTCTTCTTCCACGCGGGTAAGGCGTTCGCGGCGGGCCATGAACCGGTATACCGATTTGGTGAGCGATTCCATGAGTTCGAAGTTCTTCAGTTCATAGTGCGCCATCAGGTGCAGAACACGCGCATAACACTGCAGATCGTTCCGGAGATCGCCCTGGTCGTTGATGATACGCTGGAGGTAATCGATGCAGGTGTCATAATCTCCGCTGCCGAAGTACATGGAAGCGATCTTGTAGTTCAGTACCAGGATGCGGTGCCGGTCGATAAAGAGTTCGTATTCCGTGAGCTTTTGCTCGATCTCCGGCACCATGAGGAGTCCTTCCTTGAAATTCCCCAGCATGAATACCTGGTTTATCTTGGCCGTGGTGATATATAAAAAGCTTTGGATGCGGAAGTTATCGTTTTCGCGTACCCGGTCGGATTGCGCAAATGCCTCGAAGGTACGGAGGACGAGCTCGAATTTTTCGTAGTTCCGGAGATCGAAATGCGCATTCAGGAGGTTGTGGAGCGCCTTGATGTAGTGTCCCGTCTCGACCCGGATCATTAGCGGTTGTTCTTCAAAAAGGTCCAGCCATTTTTGCGAATAGCGGTAGTACATCAGGAAGTCCTGGCGGATAAAGGCGTACCAGTTATAGCTCTGATAGAGATAGAGCCGTTCATAGAACCCCGTTTGTTCCCAGGCATCGGGGGGAAGCTGTTCCTGGAGGTATTCTTTGATGCGTTCTTCGTCCTTGGCGTTGCGGGCATGGCCGTTCTGAATATACCAGCTATAAACGAGGAGCGCCAGGTTGGAGAGCCGAGCCACCATATCGATGCGATCGATGACCTGCCGGGATTCAGCGGACAGTTGTTCGGCGCGCATCTGCATGCTATGCGTGATATGCAGCGTCTCAATCCGTTTTTCCAGGGCGACGACCTGTACCAGGAAATTGAATTTCTGGTTGGCTTTGGCCGTTTCCTTGGCGCGGTCGAGCAGCCGAAGGCTCTGCTGGAAGAGGCCTTTCTTATAAAGGATATGCGCATAGTCGAACATTTCGTTCAACTGCAGGTCGATGCTGTCGGAGCTTTTGAGCAGCCGAAGACTGGCGAGGATCTGTTTGTACAGATGCGTCTTTAGATTGGAGAGCTGGGGCTTTTCGATACCCGGCAGTTTCTTCAATAGACTTTTTTCGTCATAATCATTGAGTTTATCCAGGGCGTCGAACAATTGCACGATCTTAAGATCCTCCTTGGTCGAACTCCTCTTGATATATAACTTAAAGTGCCTTTTTTCTGATTTCTCGAGTGAATGTATTAACTGGAATAAGGTGTCTGAAAACCTGTTGGCCATAATGATTTGATTATTCTGAAACTCAAACCAGCAAAGGATTTTACTGCTAAAAATATCATTTTGACATGATTAACTCGTCCACAATTTGATTATAACGGAGAGCCTTTGAGCAGTACTTTTACCCTGGATAAAGATATTATTACCTTTTTTCATATGGCAAGCAATCGTTAGAGGTCGACTGTTTCTACAGTGGGCCTTTTTTCTTTTATCCACCCAGGCGGATAGTCCAGCAAGGGCAAATGTTCCGGCCAGACATTGTTTCTCCGCAATCTAATTAAGAATTGACAGATTTTAGCTTTTTCCGCGTATTTATTTTCCTACATATTGAGATTCAAGCAGAAACGCAATGAATCCGGTTTGCTGCCAAAAAAAGATGCTAAATTTTCTTCCTGGTTAGTGGTTAAAAAACTGCTCTTGGTGTAGTTGAATCAGATAAACGTCTATTTCGTTTGTTTTTAGTTATATAAAGTGTAGTGTTTTCTCATGTGACCGTTGAGTCCTCCGGGGTTTGTGTCTACAAGGCCCTGCTGTTTTTTCTTCGGTTCTGGCGTTGGGAAGAGAGAAAGATGCGGCGATTCTAAGAGAACAACCATGAGTTTTGCCGCTACATGCGGGGGCTACTGGCGGTACATCGAAACGAAGTTATTAAACCCCATTTTTTTCAGTAAACGTAAACAGCAAGTGCAATCTTTTTTCTTTATCCGTCACGAAGGACGTTTTGTGAAAGTGGATTTCCGGCATATCCTCTATATCGAGGCCCGGAAGAATTATACGCGGCTGGTCCTGGAAGAAAGGCCTACCGCCATGGTGCTTGTGACTTTGAAGCAGTGGGAGCGGTTGTTGCCGCGAGATCTGTTTTGTCGCGTGCACCGGGGATATATCGTTTCGATCGACAAGATCGTATCTTTTGACAATAAGCATGTGTATCTCCAGGGCGACAAGATCACGATCGGCGACCAGTATCGCAGCGCCCTGCCCGATGCGGTGACTATCCTGACCAGTGAGCAGACGCGTGGTACGGTTCGTAGTCACCATAAGGAAGTATTATCAGAATTGGAGATTTAGTATATTGCTCCTGCGTGAAACCAGGGGAAAATAGAGAATTTTGGCTTCGGGGACCAGTTCCCGGAATCCCACCTTTGCTTCAGCCCACGGCTCATGTGTTGCTTCAGGCCCGTGAAGAGGTCAATGCGATCATGGCCACATTTCCCGACGGCCAGCTTTGGCAACGTCCCGGCGGGGTGGCTTCCCCAGGGTTTCATTTACAACATCT
>DASZOW010000204.1:0-6012 GCA_035550615.1 Puia sp. | reverse complement strand
GCGCCCTGACCCAGACCATAAGAGATCGCCGGACCAGCCTTCCCGGCGGCGATCAGGTTAAACGCATTCCCGAGCCCCCAGATCAAACCGCCGAGCAATCCTACGAGATGCGTAGGAAATCTCCTGCTGAAGTAATCGCGATAGCTCACCGGCGCGCCATCAAAAGGCCGGCGCATCAGTACCGTATTGAACAGGAAATTACTCAGGAATATGCCGCAGGCAAAAATGAACATCGCGGTATAGGGTGTCATTTTTCCCACCGCAGGCATCTGGAAGTTCTCTACATCCATCGAGGACGCGATGAAGCGGTAGAAGAACGACATCAGGATACCGGCGATCACCGACAATACGATCCCCTTCGACGAAGGCGCGGCGCCTCCGGCCGATTTGCGTTTATAGACCATTGCGTTCAGGATGATCGCAACCAGCACAAAACCGACGCCGGCAAAAAGGAAGACGGGGTCGCCTTTTTCGGTGCCGAGATAATTGATCAGCACCCCGAGGATCAGCGCCAGACCGATGCCTACAGGAAAGGCCACCGCCATCCCCGCGATCGCGATCGCCGCGGATAATAAAATATTGGCGGCATTGAAAACAATGCCGCCGATCAGTGCCTTAACGATATTCATAGGGTCCGCCTGCGCGAGATCGGTCGTAAAATGACGGCCCTGGTCGCCGATGCTGCCCAGCGTCAGTGCGGACAATAGGGAGAATAGCAGGATTCCGATCACATAATCCCAGTAGAACAGCTCGAACCGCCAGCTCCTGCCGGCCAGCTTCTGCGTGTTGGCCCACGACCCCCAGCAAAGCATGGTGATCACACAAAATAAGATGGCCTGCCAATAACTGTGGACAATGTACATGATGGATGTTTTTAGCGGTTAGGATGGTCATAGGGTGAGTTCGCTTCGCCCTTGATCCCTTTCCCTGGCCAGAGATTCCCCTGCTGGTAATTGGGATTCGGAGAGGGCATGACGGCATTGACCTCTTTCCGCCATTTGTGCAGCATCTCGGTAAGCTCCTTGGCCTTCTCGGGCTCGGTCTTGGCCAGATCATGCTGCTCGCCCGGATCATTCTTGAGATTGAACAGCTGCACGGTATTGTTTTCGTAATATTCGATGAGCTTATAATCACCATAACGTACAGCGCCACCGGGGCTTTGCGCGCCATGATTGCTGTATTGGGGGAAATGCCAGAACAACGGCTTTTCTCTGAGCTGCTCGATGCCGGCTTTGTCGCCGTCGAGGATCGGCACCAGGCTGCTGCCGTCAATGCCATTCGCACCACGCGGTTTCGGATCGATGCCCACCATATCCAGGATAGTCGAATAGAAATCGGTGCTCGTCACCGGGACATCGCTCGTAACGCCATGTTCGCCATGATGCGGCCAGTAGACCAGCATCGGCTCCCGGATACCTCCTTCGTACAGCCAACCTTTCCCACCCCGAAGCGGCAGATTGGACGTCGAGTAGGCCTTGTCGAGCGCCACAGGCTGGATGTTGCGGGAGGGATTGCCGAAATTGGCCGCCGACATACCACCATTGTCGGAGAAAAAGATGACGATTGTATTGTCCTCCAATCCAAGTTCCTTGAGCTTGGCCATCACCTTGCCGAAATTTTCGTCCATACAATCGACCATCGCCGCAAACTGGACATTGTCCTGGCGCTGCTTGATCTTGACGGTGCGGTCGGGAAATACTCTGAACCCTTTGTGCGCATCGTCCACCGCGCTTTCTCCACCGCCATCGTCGGGATTGCCTTCCAGCACAAACGGCGGCAGAGCGCTCTTGGGCATCTTCGCGAGCTTCTTCTCATATTTTACTACGAGATCGCCGCGGCCCTGGATCGGATCATGCACGGCATACTGCGCGAGATACAGGAAAAATGGCTGGTCCTTGTTCTTCTCCACCCATTTCAATGCCTCGGCGGTAAGCCGGTCGGTGAGATACTCGCCTGGGACCCCGCCTTCCAGCCCCTTCATCCCAAAGGGGTTGAAGTACGTGCCGTTTGGCCAGCCTTTATTATAATCGGGTACGTGGATATCGAAACCCTGACGTCCCGTGGAGTTGGAGTCTTCGCCCAGGTGCCACTTCCCAAAGATGGCGGTGTGATAGCCATTTTCTTTCAACACCACGGGAAGCGGTTGCTGATTATAGGGCAGATGCTGCACCGATCGCACATTTTCGAATTTTTGGAACGGAAAATTCTTTCTTCCCGGCAGCCAGTCGGTGAGATGAAGACGCGCGGGATATTCGCCGGAGAGAATGCTCGCCCGGCTGGGAGAACAGACATGACATGCCGCATAAGCCTGGCTAAAACGCACCCCGACCTTTGAAAAGCTATCGATATTCGGCGTCTCATAAAAGCTGCTGCCCTCATAGCCGAGATCGGTCCACCCCAGATCGTCCACGAGATAAAAGATGATGTTCATCCGTTTTCTTTTGGCTTGCTGGGCAAAAAGTGACACCGAGGTCAGGATCGCTAAACAGCAGATTGTAAATCGTTTCATAATTGTCATCTTTTAAGTTTATTTACCATCCGGGATTTTGGGTCAGGTTTTTATTGAGATCGATCTCTTTCTGAGGGATCGGCCAGAGATAATCTTTATCACTCCATGTCTGGTTCCATCCGGGCACGACGACTGTCTTGATGCTGCCATCGGTATCCTTATAGTTGAGTCCATAGACATTCCCCGGCATCACCGTAGATGCGATCTTCCACCGGCGGATATCGAAATAGCGCAGACCTTCGAAAGCGAGCTCCACAGTCCGTTCCCGGCGCACGATCGCCCGCAGCTGGTCCTGTGTCTGGCCCGTAGGGATCGGCGGCATGTTCACATCGCTGCGTTGCCGCACCTTATTGATGGCATCATACACGGACTGGTCGAGCTTGTTCTGCTCGATCATCGATTCGGCATATGTCAACAACACCTCGGCATAACGGATCAAAATGATATTGATACCGCAGTCGGCCGGTTTCGACAGATCTTCTTTGTTGACATACTTCTTGACATTCCAGCCGGTCGGCGACACGACGAACGACGAACCCACGGCGTCTCCGGTAGTGCTGTTGGGCAGGGAATTGAACGTCTTGCCATTCGGCAACACATCGCCCGGCACAAAGATGGAATATGACAGCCGCGGGTCCCGGTTCGCATATTGATTGGCAGGATCATAGCCGCTGGCCGGATCGGTGATGCTATCGCCGTTCGTCATCTCGTACAGATCGACCATGGCTTTTGTGGGTACCCATTTGCTATTGGCGTTCACGCTACGCGGCGCAATCGCCTGGAAGATATTGTTTGGATACACATCCGCCATGAACTGTACGTCCAGGATATCCTCGGAGTTATTCTCGGCGGCATAGCTGAACAGGTTCTTATAGGTCGGATAGAGACTATAAGTGTTGGAAGCCATGACCTGGCTGGCTGCCGTCGCAGCGGCGTCATATCGTCCCGCATATAGCATCGCCCTCGCCTTGATGGCCAGCGCGGCGCCCTTGGTAACTCTGCCGAGATCGGTCTGCTTTACAGGCAGAAGCGAAGCGGCCGTATCCAATTCGGAAGCGACAAAGTCCCATACCTGGTCCACCGGCGTCCGCTGCACCTTCTCGCTTTCTTCCAGTGTGATCTCGGTGGTGATCAACGGCACATCGCCGAACAACGCAGCAAGCCGCATATAGAAATAGGCCCGAAGCGCACGTACTTCCCCCTTCAGCCGGCTGATCAGCGCAGGGTTTTGTGTTTGGACCTGGTCCACATGCGCCATAAAGCTATTCACACCGCGAATACCGGCATAGTAGGTGTTCCAGTCGCTGCTGATCCTGCTGTTCAGGGCATTGTACTGGCCTTGCGCAATGGCGGCCTCTACCGGCCCCGTCGGATTGGTAAAGATGATATCGGACATGCAATCCCAGCCAAAGAAATGATCGGGCGTCTCCGACAGATAGTTATAGATGGCATTGGCCGCCAACGTTGCGTCATTGTCTGTTTTCCAAAAGATATCGGTGGAGATCCGATCGTTCGGAACGGTGTTCAGCAGGTTTTTCTGGCAGCTCTGCAGCAATCCCATCCCCACCACGACAAGCGCCATATATTTAAATACTCGCATACTATACAATTTTGAGGTTATAATGACATATTGAATCCGATGCTATAAACCGAGATCTGCGGATAATAATTCTGCACGCCGGACATGGATTCGGGATCGAGATGCCACTTGTTCAGCTTCGAGAACGTAAGCAGATTGGTACCGGAGATATAAAGGCTGGCCTGACTGATACGGGCCTTTTGCAGCCACCTCGCGGGAAGCCTGTACACCAGCTGCGCATTCTTCAACCGCAGATAGGAGGCATCGAGCACCAGCCGGTCGTTATTGGTCTGGTTACGCAGATCCTGCTTCGTCGGCCGGGCAAACTCGGCATTCGGATGCTCGGGCGTCCAATAATTGTTGGTATAGATATCGGGAACCATGCCTTCATAATTACCGCCCTGACCGAAAGCCCCTGCCATCCGCATGCTGACATCCGCCACACCCTGCAAGGCAAAGTTGAGCGAGAACGCCTGATAGGATAAGCTAAAAGCGCCGCCAAATGTGTATTTCGGAAAGGTATTGCCGAGATAGGTCTGGTCATTGGCATCGATCTGGCCATCCTTGTTTTTGTCGATATACCGGGTATCACCCGCCTTCGCCGTCCGCAGATAGTAAGGACCGGCTGCGGCATCGGCATCGGTCTGATAAAAGCCGGCCGTCTTATAACCCCAGAAGGCATAGATCGGGTACCCTTCCTGGATGGTATAGCGCGGGTTTTGGTCGGTACCATAATAGAAAGGACCCGTTCCGGCTAAACTCACTACTTTATTCGTGTTGATAGCGAGATTCACGGTGGCATCGACGCCGAATTTGCCGAACCGGTTACGCGTGCCCACGGTGAACTCGATACCCTTGTTGTCGACGATACCGGCATTTTGCGGCCCGGCCGACAATCCCAACGTTCCGGGCACCGGCAGGGTGAGCAGGATACCACTCGTCCGTTTACGATAGACATCGGCGGTCAGGGTCAACCGGCTACGCAGAAAAGAAACATCCACACCGGCATCGGCTTCGGTCGTGGTTTCCCACGTGAGATCCTGGTTGGCGACCGTCGTCTGCCGGTAGCCCTGGGCGGCTACATTGTTGAAATCGTATGTGAACAGGGTTAACGTGGGGAAATAGCTGTACAGCGCCACGGCCTGGTTACCGGTCTTGCCGTACGAACCTCTTAGCTTCAGCTCGTTGACCTTATCGCGCAGCCCATCCCAGAAATTCTCCTGGGATATCCGCCAGCCGGCAGAAAAGGAGGGGAAAAAGCTATACTTCTTGTCTCCCGTAAAACGCGACGACCCATCGAAGCGCCCGTTGGCTTCGAACAGATATTTGTCTTTATAGGAATAATTCAGCCTGCCGAAATACGACCTCAAACCCCAGCCTGCATCGGCGCCGCTGTTGTCCTTGGTGGCGTCATTGGCTCCCGCACTCAGCGACTGGACATCATTGTTATAAAAGTCCTGCCGGTAGGCGCTCAGGGAATGACTGGTATATTGGATCTGCGAATAACCCAACAACACCTTCAGCCCATGGTCGCCGAAGTTGGTGGCATAGTTCAACAGGTTGTTGATGGTATATTCTCTGTTGTCATTGCGCGATTCTGTGAGATTGTTGTGGAGATTGCTCTTCTTGACCACGGTGGAATCCTGCGTATGCCACGTGTTCTGATACAGCTTCCCGTTCATATTGTTGGCGTTCGCAGCAAATTGAGACGTCAGGCTCAATCCCTTCCATATCTTCCACGTGCCCTGGATATTCCCTATGAAATAGCCGGACTCCTGGTGATTGTATCCCCCCTGGTCGATTAACAGTAGCGGATTGTTGCCCTGCGTACCTCCGCCATAGTCGCCGTTGGGATAACGAGGCACGTCCCAAATGCCATTCTGTGTCATGAACTGCAGAATATTCGCCAGGCCGTAAGGGTTGC
>DASZOW010000203.1:0-7505 GCA_035550615.1 Puia sp. | reverse complement strand
TAGGGAGCAAAAGGCTGCCCAGCCTGCCCAAACCCCGCCCGCGGCCAATGCGGCCAACCCGGGCGCCGGCGGCATACCTCCCCGGCAGCTACAGCTGCAGGCCTACGAACGGCTGATCTTATTGACCGACCGGATCGCGCTACCCAACCTGATCGCCCGGGTGAACACTCCGGGTATCGGCGCCCGCGATATGCAGTCCCTGCTGACGCAGAGTATCCGCCAGGAGTTCGAACACAATATCACGCAGCAGATCTATGTCAGCGCCGAAGCCTGGACCGCGGTCCGCGACTATAAGGAGCAAAATCTCCTGATCGTGAACCAGGTCGCCTCTTTCCTGCCGGAAGAAGCTTCCGGCGCCGATCTCAATCGCGCCCTGCTGGACCTGCTCGTACAAAATCCAAAAGCTTCTCTACAAAACGTCGTATCGGAAGCGCTTAGCTTTGAAGCGAAAAAGATCATGTAATGAAGATTTTTACCGATAGCGGCATCGAGGTCAAGCAAGTCTATACGGCCGGCGATCTAGCCGCAGCATCTTCCGCCGCAAAAGGCGCCGATCCCGGCGAAGCCACGGGTTACGATCCCGGCAAAACCACGGGTTACGATCCCGGCGAGCTCCCCGGCGAATTTCCTTACACGCGCGGCATTCAGCCAGATATGTATCGGGGGAAGTTGTGGACCATGCGGCAATATGCCGGATTCAGCACGGCCGAGGAGAGCAATGCCCGTTATCATTACCTGCTTAGCCAGGGCGTCATGGGGCTTAGCGTCGCCTTCGATCTTCCCACCCAGATCGGCTATGACAGCGACCATCCGCTGTCCGAAGGAGAAGTAGGCAAGACAGGGGTAGCCATCGACTCGCTGGATGACATACAGACCCTCTTCAAAGGCATCCGGCTGGAAGACGTCTCGACGTCGATGACGATCAATGCCACCGGCTATATTCTGCTGGCCTTCTACGCCGCCCTCGCCAAACAGCAGGGGGCCGACTGGAAAAAGATCACCGGCACTATCCAGAACGATATCCTCAAAGAATATGCGGCCCGCGGGACCTATATCTACCCGCCTAAGCCGTCCATGCGTATCATCACCGATATCTTCGAGTGGTGCAGCAAGGAGCTGCCGCGCTGGAATACGATCTCGATCTCGGGTTATCATATCCGTGAGGCGGGAAGTACGGCGGTACAGGAGCTGGCCTTTACGCTCAGCAATGGAAAAGCCTATGTGCGAGCCGCCATGGAGAAGGGGCTCGATATAAACGTCTTCGGCAAACGCCTTTCCTTTTTCTTCAACGCGCATAACAACCTGTTTGAAGAAGTAGCCAAATTCCGCGCAGCGCGCCGCATGTGGGCCCGCATCATGCAGGAGCTCGGGGCCACCGACCCGAAAGCCATGATGCTTCGCTTCCATACACAGACAGGCGGGAGCACCCTGACGGCACAGCAGCCGTTGAACAATATCAGCCGCGTGACCGTCCAGACCCTGGCCGCGGTCCTGGGCGGCACCCAAAGCCTCCATACCAACGGTTATGATGAAGCGCTGAGCCTGCCGACCGAAGAAGCCGCAAGGATCGCGCTCCGGACGCAGCAGATCGTGGCCTACGAAAGCGGCGCCGCCGATACCGTCGACCCCCTGGCGGGAAGCTATTATGTCGAAGCCCTTACCCGGGAAGTGGAAAACGCGGCGTGGCAGCTCATCGGCCAGATCGACCGGCTAGGCGGAAGCGTCAGCGCCATCGAACAGGGCTTTATCCAGGAAGAGATCGCCCGCAGCGCCTACGAATATCAACGCCATGTCGAGAGTAGGGAAAAGATCATCGTCGGCGTCAATAGCTTCCAGGCGGAAGACGCCAATGCCATCCCGGTCTTCCGTGTCGATGACTCCATCCGGCAGGTTCAAATAGAGAAATTGAATGCGTTGAAGAGAAGACGCGATCCGGCCCGCGTCGATTCGGTTTTGCAGGACCTCAACGACAAAGCCGCTTCCGGGGAGAATATCATGCCCGTGGTCGTAGAAGCCGTAGAACGGCTGTGTACGCTCGGCGAGATCGCCGATACGCTGAGGGAGGTGTTTGGAGAATACCGGTGACGTATCAATGCAGGAACACCTTGCTGCTGTTCGTTCCATTGCCCGCGAGGGTCAGCACATAAGCGCCATGCGGCATCGATCCAAATGCAATGTCCGTCGTGACGTCCCCTGTCGGGGCACTCGTCTCCGCCCGGTACAGGACCTGACCGCCCATAGTACGGATAGATAGCTGATAGGTCCCCGAAATGGGAAGATGCAGGAATGTCCGCACGTCATTACCTTGCGCGGCGATACCCCGGATAGGGGACGACGTGCCGCCGGCGGCATTGACCGTGACCGTTACTATCGGCGAATAATAGCTGCTGCCGTCTGTCGACCGTGCTTCCAGCCGGTAATAAAGCTGTCCCGGCATGACGTCATTGTCTGCGGCCGAAACGCCCGTGACCTCGCCAATCGTATTGAAATGCACGCCATCCGTGGCGCGTTCGAGAAATAAAGCGGTACCCTCGTCAAATCCCGCGGTCTGCCATTGCAAGCCCACCCCCTGTCCCCGGGCGGCGGCTGTCAGATCGATAGAGCGGGCCGCCAGCGTTCCGGCAACGGAATGACCGGTAAGCGAAATGCCATTTGTCACCAGCCGGTTTGACCCGCCGGAAGGCAGGGACGCATTATAGCCGTAGATGCGGAATGTCACCGAACCGGTGAGCCCCTGAAAGGCAGCCGGCAGGGTAATATTGATCGTCTGATAGGAAGTCGTCAGCGTACCGCTGGCCAGCGCGCTGGCATAATTGTCCAGGCTGGAAGCGATAAGATAGCTGGTAGGACCCGAACCGGCGGCCGGACCTAAGGTACTATGACGAAGATTGACCGAAAAGGTGTTCAGGACGAGATAATATCCGCTATTGGGGCCAATGACAACCTGCATATACGCATTGCCATCGATCGTGCCCGTGGTAGGCCAGCCATCCTGGCCAAAAAAATCGGTCCCGCTGAAATTAGGTCCGCCGGTGATATTGGCGCCCATGGCAACGCTGCTGGCCGTGATATTAGCGCCGGTACTATGCGGGGCCACGGAATTACCGGTAAAGTTCCACGAAGCCGCTGTCTGTGCGTTCACGCCGAGATTCAGGCCGATCATGGCTATCACGAGTACGGTAAAGGTTTTCATGCATATAGGTTGATACGCGAAGACTTGCAAGCAACCTGCCTATTTGCAACCTATTGATAGTAAATACGATAAACCCATTCCATTTTTTGAAATCTTCCCAGATCGGGATTTGTCTTCCCGCGCCAGGTCCTAACCCTGAGATGAACCGTCGCTAAAATGCAGGGATTTGTCGAGCTCCCGGTAGATGTTCGTGAGCAGCTGGCTATTGTGACGCAGCTTGGTTACGAGCTCTTCTATTTTTAGCCGGTCCGTGGTCAGCTGACCTTCCAGGTCGGCGATCATCCGCTGCTTTTCTTCCAGCTGATCCCGCATCCTGCCCACCTCCTCGTCAAATCGCTGCCGGGTATGGGCAAGCTGTTCATCCAGGGCCGGCGATGAGGCCACCACCCCGGGATGCTTTTCCTGAACCGATGCCAGCAGATCCTCATATCTTTTTTCAACATGGGTAAGCTGTTCCTTCAATCGTTCATATCGTGCATCTGCGAGATCCCGGTACTGCTCATACTTCTCCTTGATCCACAGGATCCCTTTGTATAAATTCTCTTTGTAATCCTCTTCCCCATGCTTGACGCTCCGCTCCTCGTCTACCCGTCCATCGTCTACCCGTCCATCACCGGGCTGAGTCTCGGGCTCCGCAGCTAATTTGCCCGCGTCTGCCGGTCCCATACCTTCCATCGACAACATCAGGGGTGACGGTAGCTTCTGTCTGCGCCGGTAGTGGATCCAGGTCGTTACAAGCATGAGCAAGACGGCGGCCGGCATACAGATCCAGAGCAGGATGCGCAAGAACTGCCCGAACTCATAGGCGCTGATAATCAATAAATACATAACATTATCTTTTGGCTTTGCCGGTCCGGAAAGGGGAGATCGATAAAGAATCAATATTCACGCCAAAAAAGCTGTCATTGACCGACAAGCGTAAACGCCGCTTGCCGCCTACGTAAAAGCCGGTTGGGACGCGCTTTTTTAGCACAAATTTGGTACTCCATCTATCATCAAAAAACGTCTAATCATGAATTGCAGAAAAAAAATTCTCCTTGCTTGCGCTACGCTGGCCATAGCGCTTTTCTCTGTCACGTCCACCTTTGCCCAGGGACGGATGATGGATACGGCCGCCATGCGTCAGCGGATGGAAGCCAGGCTGGCAAAGATGAAAACCGATCTGAATCTCACCCAGGTACAGGCCGATTCGATGCGAGCCATTACCATGGAATTCGGCCAAAAACGGCGTGACATCTTCATGGACCCCGCCAACCAGGGCATGAGCCGGGAAGATCGTATGGCCAAGATGCAGCCCCTCATGGAGGCCCAGAATCAACGTATCCAGGCAGCGCTGGGACCCGATCTGTTCAAAAAATACCAGGACTGGGAAGCGGCGAACCGGCCGCAACGCGGCGGAAACCGATAAATTATCAAAGGGAGGTCAACGCCTCCCTTTTTTTATGCTTATTGTTTCTTCTGTTCTTTGGCCCAGGTATCCCTAAGCGTCGAGGTCCGGTTAAAGATCAGCTTCTCCTCCGAACTCTCCTTGTCGAGATAGAAATATCCTTTCCGCAGAAATTGATAGTGCTCATTAAATTTTGCTTCACGCAGGGTCGGCTCGGCGTAGGCTGCCGGCAATACCTGTAAGGAATCCGGGTTGATGTATTCCTTGAAATCCCGCTCTTCGTTTGCCGGGTCTTCCACGCCGAACAGCCGGTCATACAGCCTTACCTCCGCGGTGATCGCATGGAGGATGCTCACCCAGTGGATCGTGGCCTGCACTTTTATGTTGGACTGAGATCCGCCGCTCTTGCTCTCGGGCAGATGGGAACATCTCAGCTCCGTGATCTTTCCCGCGGCATCCTTTATCACCTCGTCGCACTGGATGATGTAAGCGCTTTTGAGCCGCACCTTCTGACCGGGCGCCAGCCGAAAGAACTTCTTCGACGGGTTCTCCATAAAATCCTCCTGTTCGATATACAGCTCGCGGCTAAAAGGGATCTGGCGAAAGCCGATCTCCGCCTCTTCGGGGTTGTTCTCGCTCGGCAACCATTCTTCCTCCTGGTCATAATTGGTGATCACGATCTTCAAGGGATCAAACACGACCATGCGCCTAAGTGCGATCTTGTTCAGATGCTCGCGGACACAGAATTCCAGCAGTGATACGTCGATCAGGTTCTCACGTCTGGCCACACCGATCTTTTCGGCAAACAGCCGGATGCTCCCGGGAGTATACCCGCGACGGCGCAATCCCGAGATCGTGGGCATGCGGGGATCGTCCCAGCCGGTGACATGCCCTTCGTTGACCAGCTGCAACAGCTTCCGCTTGCTCATGACCGTATAGGTCAGATTCAGCCGCGCAAATTCGTACTGATGAGAGGGAAAGATGTCCAGCTTCTCGATGAACCAGTCATACAGCGGACGATGCGGCACAAATTCCAGCGTACAGATGCTGTGCGTGATCTTCTCGATGGAGTCGCTCTGACCATGGGCAAAATCATACATCGGATAGATACACCATGCATCCCCGGTACGATGATGATGCGCATGTTTGATCCGGTACATGATCGGGTCGCGAAAGTGCATATTAGGCGCACTCATGTCGATCTTCGCCCGCAGCACCTTTTGTCCATCGCGGTATTTTCCCGCCCGCATATCGCGGAAGAGCTGTAAATTCTCTTCGACGCTGCGGTTGCGGTAAGGGCTGGCCACACCTGGCTCGGTAGGCGTTCCCTTGCTCGCGGCAATCTCTTCGGAGGTGCTGTCATCGACATAGGCCAGTCCCTTACGGACCAGGTCCTCTGCAAAACCATATAGCTGCTCGAAATAATCGGAAGCATAGAATTCATTGGCCCACTCGAACCCAAGCCAGCGGATATCCTCCTTGATGCTGTCGACATATTCGGTATCCTCGGTAACGGGATTGGTGTCATCGAACCGGAGATTGGTCTTGCCGCCATATTTCTGCGCGAGACCAAAATTCAGCACGATGGATTTGGAGTGACCGATATGTAAATACCCATTCGGTTCCGGTGGAAACCGGGTCAGGATGCTTTTGTGCCTGCCCGCCGCCAGGTCATCTTCAACGATCTCTTCCAGGAAGTTAAGCGACTTTTCTTCTTCTTTTTTGATCTCTTCTGCCATAGGCGTCAAATTTACGCCTTCCCGCGCTGACTGCCAAGCTGCGGCCGGGCGCCAAAAAGTAGACTGCCGATACGCACCATCGTACTCCCCTCTTCGATAGCCATCGCGTAATCGGCGCTCATTCCCATCGACAGGATGCCTCCCTGCGGGAACCACCGGTCGAACAGCTGCTTCAATCCGCGGAACTCCCCGCGCACCACGCCGGCATCCGAAGTATTCGAAGCCATGCCCATCAATCCGCGGACACGAACGGCCGTCATGGCGGGCGCCTCCTGCATCACCTGCTCCAGCTCTGCGGCGTCCAAACCAAACTTTGTTTCTTCCCGGGCGATATGCATCTGCAACAACACACCCACGATGCGCCCTGTTTTAGCGGCCTGCCGCTGGATCTCCTTCAACAAACGCAGGCTGTCTACTCCGTGGACCAGGTACACAAAGGGTAGGATATATTTTACTTTATTCGATTGAAGATGGCCGATAAAATGCCAGCGTATATCCGCCGGCAGCCGTGTTTGTTTGTCCAGCAGCTCCTGCACATAATTCTCGCCGAAGTCCCGCTGACCCGCTGCATATAATGCTAAAATGTCTTCGACCGGTTTAGTCTTTGAAACGGCAACCAGTTGGACGTCTGAGCCCAATTCCTTTAACATTTTATTATAAACTTCCATATCCGGCGCCATGCTAAAAAGGTTTAACGCGAAGATACCTCCACAAGCGGGTAATTTTAACGAATATGCTAAAAGCATTTTGCTTTAATTTTGCCCCCGTGAAACACTACCTGTATACGCTGCTGGTCCTGTCACCGTTTCTAGCAGTCGCCCAAGTCAACACACATAGCGGTCATGTCCTTACCGGAAAGATCATCGACGCCGATACCAAGGCGCCGATCCGCGCCGCTACTGTCGTCCTGCTACGCAGGGATTCCTCGGTAGCCGGAGAGGTCATCAGTCAGCCCGATGGAGATTTTACGCTCAGGAACGTACCCGCGGCAACCTGCGTCCTGCGGATCAGCGTCGTTGGTTATAAGCCATTCGTTAAAACGATTCCGGGCGGCCATACCGGCGGTCCGTTCAATACCGGAACCATCAAGCTGGCCCCGGTGGCCACGCAGATGCAGGAAGTGGCGGTGGTCGCACGCCGGCCCGTATTCAGGACCGAGGTAGACAAGAAGGTCTTCGACGTCAGC
>DASZOW010000202.1:0-3602 GCA_035550615.1 Puia sp. | reverse complement strand
ATCGCCCTCTTTCTTCGCCCCATTGAAAACCGCTGGCCTGACCTTATCGGGTTGCTCGAATGTATTGTAATCGTTGAATTTCGCCGACGTCAGCACCCGCCCGGAAACAGAACGGAAAGCGATCGTTCCCAGATCCGCCCGCACCTTCACACGCTTCACCGGATCGAGATTCACCAGCGAAACATGCACCACACCGGCGCTGTCCCGCGCAGCAGAGGCATTGACAGCCGGGATCTTCCTGCCGCCATAACTATAGTCCGGGCTCCATAGCTGGATCGCCAGCGACCGCGAGTCCTGGAAGACCTTATAAAGATCGAAAACATGATACGTAGGCGTCAGCAACATCTTATCCTTATCCGTCAGGACCAGCGCCTGCAGGACATTCACGGTCTGCGCCAGGTTGGCCATCCTGATCCTGTCCGCATGATTGTTGAAAATATTCAGCGTGGTCGCAGCGATCAGCGCATCGCGCATGCTGTTCTGCTGATAGAGGAACGCCGGATTGGTCCCGGGCTCCGCATCCGTCCAGATACCCCACTCGTCGACAACCAGCGACATCCGCTTGCGCGGGTCGTATTTATCCATGATCGCCGAATGCTTGCTGACAATATCCTCCATCCGCAAACACGATACAAGCGCCTTAAAATAATCTTCTTCACCGAAATTCGTCGCAGAGCCCTTATGCTCCCACGGCCCGGCAAGCGTATAATAATGCATCGAGATTCCCCAGGTACGCCCCTTGTCGATATGCTTCATCAACGTCTCTGTCCAATTATAGTCGTCGCTATTGGCGCCGCTCGCGATCAGCTTCAGCGGGGAACCCGGATAATTCTTGCAGAATTCGGAATACCGGTTGTACTGCGTAGCATAGTATTCAGGCGTCATACTGCCGCCACATCCCCAACTCTCATTGCCTACCCCCCAAAAAGAAACATGATACGGCTCGGGATGCCCATTCTGCCGCCGCAGATCCGCAAGCGTACTCTTGCCGCCGAAATTCAAATATTCGAGCCAGTTCTCCATCTCCTCCGGCGTACCCGTTCCCACATTACCCGCAATATAAGGCTGACATCCCAGCAGATCGCAAAGCTGCAGAAACTCATGCGTACCGAAACTATTGTCCTCCGGAACCATGCCCCAGGTCGTATTCACCGTGTGCTTCCGCTGCTCGCGCGGACCGATCGCATCCCGCCAATGATATTGATCGGCATAACACCCGCCCGGCCACCGCAAAACGGGAACCCTGATCTTCCGCAACGCTTCTACGACATCCATCCGGATATGATCCCCGGTCCAAAACCCATCATAGATACACCGCCCCAGATCCTCGGAGAAATGTCCGTAAATATTCCTGCTGATAGTCGGACCCGAAGTATCTCGGATCGAAATGCTCACCGGGCTCTGCGCAAATGCGCCGCCGCCGGCAAATAATAATAAAAGGGCAAAAACCAGGGGTTTGACGGGATTCATATATGCTAATCGTTTTAAGAATCCCGAATATAAGCGTTTTTTTGACAATTATAATCTAAATATCTTCCATGCCTCCTGCCATCATGCCCGCCTATTTCCGGATCTGCCCCGTCCCACGAATGACCCATTTCTCGGTCACCAGCTTCTCCAGCGCAAAAGGTCCTCTCGCATGTAGCTTCTGCGTCGAAATACCGATCTCCGCCCCCAATCCCAGCTCTTCGCCATCCGTGAACCGCGTACTCGCATTGGCATAAACAGCCGCAGCATCCACTTCCCGCAAGAACCGCTCACACAATTGTTTATTCCGCGAAACAATGGCTTCTGAATGTTTCGTTCCATGCACCGAAATGTGCTCCAACGCCTGGTCGATCCCTTTCACTACCCGGACAGCGCATTTTAAGGAAAGAAACTCGCGGTCATAGTCCTCCGCCGTGGCTACACTCAGATATGGATATCCCTTCAACACACGCCGGGCTTCCTCATCGGCAAAGATTTCTACTTCATAAGACCTTAGGGCCTCCCCCAACCGGCGAAGAAATTCCCCCGACACCGCCTTATCCACCAGCAAAGTGTCCATCGAATTACAAACCGACGGCCGGCTGACCTTGGCATTCACGACAATGGCCACCGCCTTATCGAGATCGGCTTCTTTTTCTACATACACATGACACACACCCGCACCGGTCTCTATCACCGGGACCTGGCTGTTCGCCCGCACATACCGGATCAGCGAATCGGAACCACGCGGGATCAACACATCCACCCACTTCGTAGCGGAAAATAGCTGCTGCACCGTCTCCCGCTCGGAAGGCAACAAACACACACAGTCGGGATCGATCTCCGCCGCACGCAATGCCTTCCGGATAAGCACCATCGCCGCCCGGTTGGTCTCTTCCGCCTCCTGGCTGCCCTTCAGCACACACGCATTCCGGCTCCGCACGCAAAGCGCGGCAATATCGAAGGTCACATTGGGACGCGACTCATAGATGGCGCCCACCACGCCAAGCGGCACCGACCGCTTCTCGATCTTTAATCCATTAGCCAGGGTCCTCTTCGCCAACAGCTTCCCGCCGGGATCAGGCAACGCGCTGACCTTTCGGATACTCCCGGCAATAGCCTTGATCCGCTGCTCATTCAGCATCAGCCGGTCATTCCGCGGATTACCTGGCTCCTGTCGCGCCAGATCCCTGGCATTCGCCCGCAACAGCGGACCGCTCTCGGACTGCAACAGCTCGGCCAGCGTCCGCAACGCCTTCTTTATCTGGCTATCTCCGGCATTTCTCAAATTCACAGCCGCCTTATGGGTCTGCTGTATCGACGATTGTATGTCTTTCATGATCTTTTCTAGAATAAAACTATATCATCCGCATGCGCCGTTACGGTATTCTTACTCGCCAGCCGGGTCGTCACCTCACTGGCGCTCAGCTTCACCTTGGCGACCCCGATGATCTGCTCGTCCTCATCTTTTATCTGTACCACTTCCCCGGCCAAAAACTTGCCCTGCACCTTCCGGATACCGACGCTCAATAAGCTGCGGCGCTGCTGCAAGGCCTTGGCAGCCCCCTTGTCGACAAAGATACTTCCCAACGTTATTGACCCGCTGGCCAGCCATTTCTGCCTGGCCCTCAGATTGCTCGGTCGCGAAACAAAGCTCGTCCCCGTCCGGCCCGCAAGCGCATCGGCCAAGGGTGCATTGCCTGCAAGACCACATATCACCACCCGGATGCCCAACGAGGTCGCCAGCCGCGTAAACGTTAGCTTGGACAACATACCTCCCAGACCCAGCGTGCTCTTGCCCGTTTGGACAAACCCCATGATCCGGCTGTCGACTCTTTCGATCACGGGAATGATCTTCCTGTCGGCATCCATAAAGCCGCCTACACTCGTGCACAGCAACAACGCTTCGGCATCGAATCCAATGGCCGTCAACGTCGCCAGCTCATCGTTATCGGAAAATTTCAGCTCCACATTGCTCACAAGGTCATTTTCGTTCATGATCGGCAGGATGCCGTTCTTCCAGAACTCGGCAAATGTCTCCTTGAGCTGCAGGAACCGCGGCCGGCTCGAGAAATGCTGGCGCTCACACAGCGCCTGGGCAACCGGTATATCGTATACGGAAAAATGTTTCTGAT
>DASZOW010000201.1:0-7597 GCA_035550615.1 Puia sp. | reverse complement strand
GCGGTGATGAGGCTGAGCAGCGTGGATTTACCAGCCCCGTTGGGTCCGGAGACGTTCCAGCGTTCTCCTTTTTTTATCTGCCATTGAATATCGTCGAGGATAGTATTTTCACCATAGCGGATGGTGGCATGTTCCATCCTGACGGCAAAGGTGAAATCGTCATGGCCGGATCCAAGCGCGGCTGTGCGGAGCTTTTCGAGGATGGCTTTGTCTTGTTCGGCGACACGGAGTTTTTCGAGGATGGCTTTGTCCGGTGCGGCGGCATCGATATGCTTAGCGGGATGGAAACCGGCTATCGGGCCCAGATAGGTCCATCTGCCATGATCGAGCCGGGCGATATGCGTGATGGCTGCCGGCAGCTCGTGGGTGTTGGTGATCAGCAGCAGCTGGATACCCCCGGCCGCCAGTTTATCGATGATGGTATGCAATGTGCGGCGACCTTCCGCGTCGAGCCCCAGAAAAGGATTGTCGAGTATCAGCAGCCCGGGCGATTCGAGCATGGCGATGGCCAGCTGTACGCGTTTATTTTCGCCGTTGGAGAGCTGGATCAGGGGTTTTTGCAGCAATGGCCCCAGGTGAAGCGTCTCGACGATGGCAGGATCCGGATGGGGATGACCTGCGTCCGCGAGCTCCTGCGCCACGGTGATGGTTTGGTCGGCGTCGCTGGCGTTGAAACGTTGTTGATAATAGAGCTCCGTTGCTCCCGGTGTGTTCCTGAACCGGTGCTGCTGTTCTACGATGGCGATCTTTGCCGTGGCGATATGGAGGCTGCCGGTGAAGAAATGTTTTCCGAGCAGGGTATGGGCCAGCAGGGATTTTCCGCTGCCGCTGGGGCCGGTGATGGCCCATTGTTCGCCGTGTTGAACGGTCCAGTCGAGATGATCCAGCAGCAGGGCGCTGCCGAGTTGTACGGAGACCCCTTCCAGGGTCAGGAATGGTGCAGCCATGGGGCGAAGATAGTCCAAAAATGGGGCGCGGACCCAGAATGGTCCCGCGGTTGGAGGGCGAGGGGCAGTTTTCATTGGAGCCCGAAGGCTCGATATCCACAGGTGTAGAAATTGTAATAAACCCGCTCTCGCGTCGTTTGACTATATTGCAACTTCTTGAAAACGCGGCAGCGTTTTCGTCCGAAGGACAGACATTGGCGTTTTACCGGCAATGCGCTATTTTTCAGACGGTGCATTGCCGGTACATTTTATCAGCATACATCGGAACCCTTTATGGCAGAAAAATCTAATTTGTTCGAGTACACGGAGGAAAGTATCAAGAGCCTGGACTGGCGGGAGCATATCCGGTTGCGGCCAGGGATGTATATCGGGAAACTGGGGGACGGGAACAGTCCTGACGATGGGATCTATGTGCTGCTCAAGGAGGTGATCGATAACTGTATCGACGAACATACCATGGGTTATGGGAAGCAGGTCGACGTCAACATCGAGCAAAAGACGGTGACCATCCGCGACTATGGGCGCGGCATCCCGCTGGGAAAGGTCGTGGATGTGGTGAGCAAGATCAATACCGGCGCCAAATACGATAGCAAGGCCTTTCAGAAATCGGTGGGGTTGAACGGGGTCGGTACCAAGGCGGTCAACGCCCTCAGCAGCTATTTCAAGGTCACGGCTTTCCGCGACGGCAGGGAAAAGACGGCGGAATTCTCCAAAGGCATCCTGACCAAAGATCACAAAGAGGCAAAAACCAGCGAGCCCAATGGCACCCTGGTGACGTTTATCCCGGACGACAGCGTCTTTAAGAACTTCCATTATCTCCACGAATACATGGATAACCAGTTCTGGAACTATTGTTATCTCAACGCCGGGCTGGTGATCAACTTCAATGGGAAGAAATATGTTTCGAAGAACGGGCTGCTGGACCTCTTACAACGGAGGACCAATGAGGATGAGCTTCGATACCCCATTATTCATCTGAAAGGACAGGATATCGAGGTCGCCATCACGCATAACAATGATTACGGCGAGGAGATATTCAGTTTTGTCAACGGCCAGTTTACGACGCAGGGGGGTACTCATCAGCAGGCGTTCCGGGAGGCGTTCGTCAAGGTCATTCGCGATTTCTATAAAAAAGATTATGAAGCCTCCGATATCCGGCAGAGCATCACTGCGGCCATCAGCGTCCGGGTGGTAGAACCGGTGTTCGAGAGCCAGACCAAGACCAAGCTGGGCAGCCTCAATGTCGAAGAAGGCGGCGCGAGCATGAAGAACTTTGTCAATGACTTCCTCGCCAGGGAGCTCGATAACTATCTCCATAAGAATCCCACCACGGCCGACGCCCTGAAGAAGCGGATCGAGCAGAGCGAACGGGAACGCAAGGAGCTTGCCGGCATCAAGAAACTCGCCAACGAAAGAGCCAAGAAGGCCAATCTCCATAACAAGAAACTACGCGATTGCCGGTATCATTATAATGACGAACCCACCGGCAAGGACAAGGAGCAAATCCTGGAAAAGAAGGAAGAATCGACCATCTTTATTACAGAAGGAGACTCGGCCAGCGGCAGCATTACCAAGGCGCGGAATGTCGAGACCCAGGCCGTGTTCAGCTTAAGAGGAAAACCCCTGAACTGTTATGGGATGACGAAGAAGGTCGTCTATGAGAACGAAGAGTTCAACCTGTTGCAACATGCCTTGAACGTGGAGGATGGTATCGAAGGGCTCCGCTATAAGAATATCGTGTTCGCCACCGATGCCGATGTGGATGGGATGCATATCCGGCTATTGCTGATGACCTTTTTCCTGCAATTCTTCCCCGACCTGGTCAAGAACGGGAATGTATTTATCCTCGAGACGCCCCTGTTCCGGGTACGCAACAAGCAGGAGACGCATTATTGTTATGACGAAGCCGAAAAACAGGCGGCCATCAAGAAATTGGGCGGCAAGCCCGAGATCACCCGGTTCAAAGGATTGGGGGAGATCTCGCCGGACGAATTCGCCCGGTTTATCGGGTCCGACATGCGTAAACAGCCGGTGATGGTCATGCCCGAGACGCATATCCAGCAGATCCTGGAATATTATATGGGCAAGAATACGCAGGAGCGGCAGGAATTCATTATTAACAATCTGAAGGTGGAACTGGACCTTGCGGAAGAGACGAAAGCATAACGAGTATGATCCATATCGTTTTTCAATACAATGACGTAGATACGTTGAAGAAGGCCTTCGAGCTGGAAGCGTCCTTTTCCGGCGAGGTCATCGAGATCAAGGATGAGCTGGCGGTCGGGCCGATCGCGGGTATCTTTACCCCGGAAGGTATGGAGGCGCGGAAGCAGTGGTGGCGTGAGATCCTGGCGGGTGGCGATTATGACGGGCTGGTGGATCGGGCCGAAACGGGCGACGACAGCGCCAAGGTAGCGGCATTGAAACAGCGGTTGATGGAAGACCCGAAAGAGATCGTATGGATCTGGGCTGCGCAGAATAAACACGATGTAAGCGGGTATTACTGGCTGATGAGCCAGCTCAAGGAGTTCCAGGGAAGGATCTATATCCTGTACCTGAACAATCTGCCTTTTATCAATGAGAAGGGGCTGATCTTTTATCCCGAGAATCTTTTCCAGATCCCGCCCAGGGAGTTCCTGAAGGCGAGAAAGCTGGCAAGACCCATAACGTTGAGCGAATTCGAGATCGACCCGGACGAGTGGAACCGGCTTTGCCAGGAGGACAAGGGTGTGCGTATCCTCGAAGGCGGGAAGAAATTGTCGCAGCATCCTTACACCTATTATGACGATGAATTGCGCAAGTTCATCACGGGCGACTGGATAAAAGCCAGTAAGCTTATCGGGCAGTTCCTCAGCAAGGCCAAGCAGACCACGGGCGATGCCTACCTGCTCTGGCGGATCAAACAGCTGGTGGCGGCCGGGGAGCTGGAGGTGCAGGGCGAGCTGCGGGGGATGCGGGATTTCGAGATCAAGAGCAAGACGGCAGCGCCGGCGGCGACGGTTGAGGAGACCATAGTGGGGTAGGCAAGGTCGGCCTAGACAACGGCAGAAGAAGCAATGAAACTACTGATAAAATCGGAGGAAGCGGCGATGCTGCTGCTGAGCATCTACCTGATCGGATGGCTGCCGTACGCCTGGTATTGGTGGTTGGTCTGGTTCCTCGCTCCGGACCTGAGCATGCTGGCCTATCTCGGCGGGAATAAGATCGGCGCCATCGGCTATAACCTGGTGCATCACAAAGGCGTGGCGATCCTGGTTTACCTGGCCGGCGTCTTCACCAACCATCCGGCGGTGCAATATGCAGGTCTCATCCTGTTCGGCCATTCCTGCATGGACCGGGCCATGGGATACGGACTAAAATATTTCAGTGGGTTCCAGGATACCCATCTGGGAAAGATCGGGAAAGAGAAAAAATGAAGAACAGGAAAGCGATCTAACGAATAAAAAATCATTATGGCGAAGAGTAAAATAGCAGACGATTTTCATGATAACGAGTCGGGCGTTACCGGACAATACCGGCATTGGTTCCTGGATTATGCTTCTTATGTGATCCTCGAACGGGCGGTGCCGGCGGTAGAGGACGGGCTGAAACCTGTACAACGGCGTATCCTGCACGCCATGAAGGAGATGGATGACGGCCGTTACAATAAGGTGGCCAATATCATCGGGCAGAGCATGCAGTATCATCCGCATGGCGACGCCAGTATCGGCGAGGCGCTGGTGAATATGGGCCAGAAAGACCTGCTCATCGACACGCAGGGCAACTGGGGGGATATCCGAACCGGCGACGACGCCGCGGCTTCACGATATATCGAGGCGCGGCTCAGCAAATTCGCCCTCGAAGTCGCCTTCAATGCAAAGACCACCGAATGGCAGTTGAGCTATGACGGCCGCAAGAACGAGCCGGTGACGCTGCCGATGAAGTTCCCGCTGTTGCTGGCGCAGGGTGCGGAGGGCATTGCCGTGGGGCTGGCGACGAAGATCCTGCCGCATAATTTCTGCGAGCTTTGCGAGGCGGCGATGAAATATCTCAAGGGTAAGAAATTCGAACTTATTCCCGACTTTCTGACCGGAGGCATGCTGGATGCTACCAATTACAATGACGGCAAACGCGGGGGAAAGGTCCGGGTTCGCGCCCATATCGAGGAGCTCGATAAAAAGACGCTGCTGGTCAAGGACGTCCCTTATGGCGTGACGACCACCGGGCTTATCGATTCCATCCTCAAGGCCAACGACCAGGGCAAGATCAAGGTCCGCAAGGTCACCGATAACACGGCGGCCGACGTCGAGATACAGATCGATCTGGCGCCGGGCATCTCCCCGGATATCACGATCGACGCGTTGTATGCGTTCACGGACTGCGAGGTCAGCATCTCACCAAATGCCTGCGTGATCGTCGACAAGAAGCCGCAGTTCCTGGGCGTCAAAGAACTGCTCTCGGTGTCGGTAGACCATACCAAAGAGCTGTTGAAACGCGAGCTGGAGATCAAGCTGAGCGAGCTACAGGAAAAATGGCATTATACGTCGCTGGAAAAGATCTTCTTCGAGGAAAAGATCTATAAAGAGCTGGAGAAGAAGCACGAGACCTGGGAGAAGGTGCTGACCGCGATCGCCAAGGCGTTCGAGCCCTTCCGCAAACAGCTGAAACGCGACATCACGCGGGAAGATATCGTGAAACTGACGGAGAAGCCCGTTCGAAGGATCTACCGGCTGGACATCGAGGAACTGAATGCGCAGATCAAGGGGCTGGAGGCCGAGATCAAACAGGTGCGTCACGATCTGAACAACCTGGTGGACTTTACCGTGGCTTATTATGAGAATCTGCTGAAGAAATATGGCAAGGGCCGCGAACGGAAGACCGAGATGAAGCTGTTCGAAGCGATCCAGGCCCAGCAGGTGGCCATTGCCAATACGAAGTTATATGTAAATAAGGCGGAGGGCTTTATCGGTACCGGTCTCAAGAAAGATGAATTCGTTACCGATTGCTCCGACCTCGACGATATCATTGCCTTTACCAAGAGCGGGAAGATGAAGGTCGTCAAAGTGGCCGACAAGACCTTTATCGGCAAGGATATCCTCCATGTGGCCGTTTTCAAGAAGGGAGACGAGCGGACCACTTACAATATGATCTATGTGGATGGCAAGAGTGGCGTCAGCTATGCCAAGCGTTTCAATGTCACGGGGGTCACGCGGGATAAAGAATACGATCTTGCCAAGGAGGATCCGAAGAGCAAGGTGCACTACTTCAGCGCCAATCCGAATGGCGAAGCCGAAGTGGTCCGGGTGATCCTCAGCCCCAATTCCACGGCCCGGCATAAGGAGTTCGATTTCTATTTCGAGGAGCTGGAGATCAAGAACCGGAGTTCGCTGGGAAACCAGGTGACGAAATATCCCATTCGGACGGTGAAGTTCAAGGAAGCGGGCAAGGCCACACTAAGCGGCCGCCGGATCTGGTTCGACCCCACCTTTGGACGATTGAACGAGGACGGGAAGGGCGAATATGTCGGCACTTTCGAAGGCGATGAGCGGTTGCTGGTCATCTATAACGACGGGAACTATGAGATCACCGATACCGAGCTGACGCAGCGGTTCGATGCCGACAAGATGATCGAGATGCGCAAGTTCGATCCGGAGAAGGTCATTACGGCGATCTACCTGGACAATGAAAAGCTGCAGTACAATGTCAAGCGGTTCAAGATCGAGACGACGACGTTGCGCAATAAATTCTTATTCATAAAAGAAGGAGAGGGCAACCGGCTGGAGCTGGTGACGCTGGCGCCGGAGCCGGTGGTTGTGATCAAGAGCGGACGCGGGGCGCAGGCGAAGACGCAGAAGATCAAGATCGCCGGGTTCGTGGAGGTCATGGGCTGGAAGGCTGTGGGCAGTAAGCTATTCGACTATTCCAAAAGCGTGGAGTTCGAGTGGGGGCATAAGGAAGAGGCCAAAGAGAAGCCGCCGCAGCAGGAATTATTTTAATGGGGCCGCGGCGAGGGGGAGGCTATTGAGTCGCCGGTCTTTTGCGCCTCAGCCGGATGGTGGCGTTCGTGGTGAGGCTGCTGCTCATGAACACTTCGTAGCGATTTTTGCCGTCCGTAAGCACCATCAGTGCGGTGTTGGGCGGGATGCGGCCGAGGTTCTCGGCGAACATCGAGATCTCGTTGACGTCGCGGGTGCTGTCGAGATGCAGATAGAGATTAAAAGCTTTGGCCTCGAGCGGCTGATGGGAGAGGACGAGGTTGTTGTTGACGAAGACCGAAATGCTGTCCCCATCGATCTCACCATTATCATAAAAGCTAAGCCGGACGGAGTCGGATTCCACATCGAATTCGTGGTTGCCGCCGGCTTTACGTTTGTTGAATGATTCTTCGATCTTTTTGGCGTCGGCGATCGCCGGCGGCGTGGTTACGCTAAGGGCCGTATTGACCGTATCCGGTGCGGCCAGCGCCGTCAGTCCATGGCGGCTGCTATCGGCAAGGGGCGCCACGGTAGCGGTGACCGAGGCGGGCGTAACGGCCGGTTTGGAGGCATCGACGACATAATCCTCATCCTTGGGTTTCCAGATGGCGGCGGCGACCGGGCCGGCGGCGATCACGCTATCTGTGTGGTTATCAGTCTTGTCGAGTTCGTAACTTACTTTCAGGTCGGGGCAGG
>DASZOW010000200.1:0-7121 GCA_035550615.1 Puia sp. | reverse complement strand
GGGTAAAAATCACCATCAATTCATAATTGTTCATGATCCCTGTTTGGTTTGCACACCAGGATGGTTTTATCCAAAGTACCCATTCCCGGTGCGCGGTTAATGATGGGTGACCTTGGTTCGGAGCTTCCTTTTCGCCCCTTCTTGGTCGCAACCTTCGCCCAAGGGCTCGATTGTGGCCGACCGACAGATCCGTCTGAATTAATAAACGGGCTGCAAAGGTAATTTAAACCGGGGAAATAAGCAAAATATTGACACTGTGTCAGCCGGTAGACAAATGGCATTTTCTTTGTTTTTTGGACAAACACTAAAATTGTACTCATGCCAAAAGGTAATATTCGCGTCCAAACAGAAAATATCTTCCCGATCATTAAAAAATTCCTGTACAGCGAACATGACATTTTTGTCAGAGAACTGGTCAGTAATGCCGTGGATGCCACTCAAAAGCTCAAGACCCTCTCCTCATTAGGCGAAGCCAAAGGAGAGCTTGGTGATCTAACCATTGAAATTCAATTAGATAAAGAGAGCAAGACCATCACCATCTCGGATAAAGGTATCGGTATGACCGCCGAAGAGGTCGATAAATACCTGAACCAGGTAGCTTTCAGCGGCGCAGAGGAATTCCTCAATAAATATAAAGGGCAGAACGAAACGAATATTATCGGCCATTTTGGATTAGGCTTCTACTCGGCCTTCATGGTCAGCGAACGCGTTGATGTCATCACCAAAAGTTATAAAGAGGGCTCTCAGCCGGTGAAATGGGAATGCGATGGCAGCCCCGAGTACACCCTAGAAAATGTGGAAAAGGCGGACCGGGGTACCGATATCGTCCTGCATATCAATGAAGAAAGTACCGAGTTCCTGGATGTCGAACGCATCCGCACCATTCTGAAGAAATTCTGCCGTTTTCTGCCCATCCCAATCCGGTTCGAAGGCCAGCAGATCAATAATCCCCAGCCTGCCTGGACAAAAAAGCCCAGCGAGCTTACTACACAGGACTACCAGGATTTTTATAAAGAATTATATCCCTTTAGCGAAGCCCCCCTTTTCTGGATCCATCTGAATGTGGACTACCCCTTTAATCTCACGGGTATCCTCTATTTCCCAAAGATCAAACAGAGCTATGAGATCCAAAAGGACAAGATCCAGCTTTACAGCAATCAGGTCTTTGTAACCGACGAGGTCAAGGACATCGTTCCCGAGTTCCTGATGTTGCTCCATGGTGTCATAGACAGTCCGGATATCCCGCTGAACGTCAGCCGCAGCTATCTGCAGGGCGATCCAAATGTCAAAAAGATCAACAACCACATCACGAAAAAAGTCGCCGATAAGCTGGAAGAGATCTTCAATAAAGAGCGTAAGGAGTTCGAAGAAAAATGGGAAAGCCTTGGACTGTTTGTGAAGTATGGAATGATGACGGATGACAAATTCCTCGAGAAAGCCGCCAGGTTCCATATCATGGAGGACGTCAAAGGCGAAAAATTCTATACGCTGGATGAATACCGCGAAGCTGCCGGCGCCCTGCAAACGAACAAAGACGGACAGCTGGTCATCTTGTACACGACCAATCCGGTACAGCAGGATAGCTATATCCGTCTGGCCCAGGCCAAAGGGTATGTCATCGTGAAACTGGAAACCCTGATAGACGCTGCCTTCATCAACCAGATGGAGACCAAATGGGAAAAAGTACATTTTACCCGGGTCGATGCCGGTATCGCCGATAATCTCATCGACAAGGCCGAAATAACTGCCAGTGTGCTGAGCACCGAGGAAGAGACCGTCCTGAAAGAATTATTTGGGCGGCAGATACCCGAATTGCACACGACCGTAGAGATCAAAGGCCTCACCGCCGAAGCTCCGCCAATTATTGCCACCCGGCCGGAATTCATGCGCCGGATGAAGGATATGGCGGCCATGAATGGCGCTATGGGCAGTTTTTATGCCAATATGCCTGACGAAGTCACTTTGACGATCAATGGTAATCATCCCATTTATCAGACTATCCTCAAGGAGGGCGACAGGAACCGACAGGAAAAGCTGGTTCACAATCTTTCCGATCTGGCGCTTTTGTCACAGGGGTTGCTCAAAGGCAATAATCTCACGAGCTTTATCGAGAGGAGCGTGGATCTGATGGGTGGGGAGACCAAAGGCAAGATCATTCTCGAAGCATAGCGGCGCCGTTAGGTCTTCTCTATGCTTAAAGCCAGATCAACCACTTTGAGCTGCAGGCTCTTTTGGTTGTTCCATTCGTTCTCCTCGAGCGTAAACACCACGTCCACCGGAGCGCCCGTCTGAAGCAGATGGTATTTGCCTGCCAGACCGAATCCGATGCCGTCGGCCTGGATAGCCCCCTGCTGTAGCGAGAACCGGATATGCTGCTCCTTGACGACCCGGGAACCGCGATCCAAAACACGGCGGGCGACGAATAAGGGCTGGGTATTTCCCGGGCCAAAAGGCTGCATCTGTTCGAGTATGTTATAAAAAGTAGGCCGGATGCATTCAAATGGCAGCTCGGCGTCGATGATCAGTTCCGGCGTTAGCGATTGGGGTTGGATTGTCGCGGCCACCGTGGCTTCGAATTTTTTGCTGAAGGCCTCGATCATACCGGGCTCGAGTGAGATTCCGGCGGCAGCAAAATGTCCACCATATCCAAGCAGAAACTCCCGGCAGGCATGGATGGCTTCGTAGACGTTGAAACCGTTGACGCTTCTGGCGCTGCCCGCGACGGTTTGACCGCTCTGGGTCAGGACGATGGTTGGACGGTAATAACGTTCTATCAGCCGGGAAGCAACGATACCTACCACACCCTTGTGCCAGTGGGGCTGGTAGACTACTGTAGAACGCCTGGCGAGGTTTTCGGTATCTGCCGCCAAAAGCGCAAGCGCCTCTTCTGTAGTCTGAAAATCCTGTTCTTTACGGTCGGTGTTGTCGGCATGCAGCTCTTTGGCATACGACATGGCATCCATCGGATCAGTCGCCGTAAAGAGATGCACGACTTTCCGCGCATCATCCATTCGCCCGGCCGCATTCACCCGAGGGGCGATCATGAAAACCAGATTGGTCATTTTTAGCTCCCGTTGCAAGCCACTTAGCTGGATCAGCGCTCTGATCCCGTTATTGGGAGATTCGTTTACCTTTTTTAACCCGAAATAAGAAATGACCCTGTTCTCTCCATCCACGGGGACGATATCGGCCGCAATGGCCGTAGCCACGAGATCCAGGTATCGCAGGGCCTGGGTTTCCGCCAGGCCCAACCGGCCGCATAGTGCGGTGATCAGCTTAAATCCCACGCCGCATCCGCAAAGTTCTTTGTAAGGGTAGGAGCAGCCCTGCTGTTTGGGATTCAGGATGGCGACTGCCGGGGGTAATTCTGAATCAGGCAGGTGGTGATCGCAGACAATGAAATCAATGCCCAGCGTGGCGGCATATTGGATGAGCTGCACTGATTTAATGCCGCAGTCCAGCGAAACGATCAGCGTGAAGCCATGGGCATGCGCATGGTCGATACCCAACCGCGAGATGCCATAGCCTTCCCGGTAACGATGCGGAATATAGAAATCGATCAGGTGGGGACCGGCGACCTCGCGCAGGAATTGGTAGAGACAGGCTACAGCTGTCGTGCCGTCCACATCGTAATCCCCGTACACCAGTATCTTTTCGCCGTGGCCCAGCGCCTGCAGGATCCGGGCGACAGCCTTGTCCATATCCTTCATTAACCAGGGATCATGGAGATCGGTGAGCGCAGGACGAAAGAATGCCTTTGCCTCAACGAAACTGCCGATACCGCGCTGAACTAGTATCCGGCAAAGGATCTCATGGACTCCCAATGCCTGTTGGAGAGACCCGATCTTCCCGGCTTCCGCCTGTAATATGTTCCAGCGTTTTTCCATCATTTCCTCCGGTCATGCACGTGTTAATATTTTCTATCCGTGGTATAACGGACCAATTCTTCTAGCCCTTTGCGAACATCGTTGTCCGCAAATTCATGCAGGATGGCCAATGCCTCGTCCCGGTATGCGTTCATCTTTTCCGTCGCATACGCTATCCCGCCTGTTTCGGCTACCTTTCTGATGACAAACTGAACCTTTTCGTGATCTTTATTCTGATTTTTGATAATATATATCATCTCCCGGCGGGTAGCCTTATCGATATTGTTCAGGGTATGGATCAGCGGCAGGGTCAGCTTCTTTTCCTTGATATCATTTCCGGTAGGCTTACCGACATTTTCCGTCCCATAGTCGAAAAGATCGTCCTTGATCTGGAATGCGATCCCTACTTTTTCGCCGAACAGGCGCATTTTTTCGGTAAGTACCTCATCGTGCGACGTCGCAAAGGCTCCTGCGGCGCAGGACGCCGCCAGCAAAGAGGCCGTTTTACTGGTAATAATATCAAAATAGACGTCTTCGCTCAGGTTAAGGCTCCGGGACTTTTCGATCTGCAGCAGTTCCCCCTCGCTCATCCGCCGTACGGCGTTTGATAGTAACTGTAAGACCCGGAAATCGTTGTGATCCAGCGAGAGCAACAACCCCTTTGACAACAAATAATCGCCGACCAGCACCGAGATCTTGGTCTTCCAAAGCGCATAAGTGGAAAAGAAACCCCTTCTTTCAAGCGACTCGTCCACGACATCGTCATGCACGAGTGTCGCAGTGTGCAGCAATTCTACCAACGAAGCCGCACGATATGCAGAGTCATTAACGGGACCGCAAAGCTTAGCCGAAAGCAGCACGAACATAGGCCGCATCTGCTTTCCCTTCCTATTGACAATGAACTGCATGATCCGGTCCAGCAGTGGAGTTTGACTTTTTACTGCTTCCTTGAACGTTCTTTCGAAAACGATCAGCTCATCCCGTAGAATAGCTTGCGCTGTTTTCATTTATAGATAATGGTAATGAAAATGTTATACGAGGGCGAACCCGCGAAAAAATGAACAGAAGGGCAATATTACTACTTAAAAAATTTTCCGCCGAATGCATCTTGTAAAAGTCGTCGTCAAATTTCTACCTGTCTAACGGTCCGTTTCAATACAACTTTTATTTTATATGTATTGTTAAAAAAATTTGGTTATTGCTCACCAATATCTATTTTTGCACCATATTCTTCTCAGGTTTAATTCATTCATTCACATAAACTTCAGTTATGGCAAGTAAAAAATTGACTCTTTTTATCGGGTTACTCTGCCTGTTCCTGTCGTATGCCAAAGCCCAGGATGTGGGCAGTAGCTACGACGTTCGGGATTCTTCTCTCATTCCTACCAAACGCCTTGCACAGCACAACGAATTTTTGAATAATGCTTATCCGTTTCCGGCTAAACCTAGGAATGAATGGGAGATTGGGGTAAAAGGAGGCTATACGTACGGGTTTACCGATGTCACTAACTGGGGGCCTACCGGCGGTTTCGGATTTACGGTCCGCAAAGCGCTTGGTTATATGTTCTCTTTGCGCGCTGAATATGACTGGTTGCGGCTCAGAGGTTTGAATTACCAATATAGCCAGTCCTACGGAAAGAACACGGCGCTTACTATTCCGGTGCTTTACCAACCGGACGTCAACGGCAACTATCCGTCGATCTTCTACAACTATCGCTCTACGGTACACGAGCTTACTTTACAGGGCGTTTTCTCGCTCCGTAACGTTAACTTCCATAAAGCCAAGATCGGTTGGAACGCTTACCTGTTCGGCGGTATCGGCGCTATGACCTATAGTACGTTGTACAAGCAGGACGATAGCTATCTCCAGGGCTATGCTCAGGTCATCGCTCAATATCCCGAAGATCATAAACACAAGGGCGATATCCGCAAAGCGCTGAAGAATGTGCTTAACGGAAAGTGGAATCATATTGCAGATAGGAACGGCACGTCTACCACCCTAGGTGGCGCACCTCTGGACTTCGTCGGAGTCTTCGGGGCTGGCATACAGGTCAAACTGAGCAATAAGGTCAACATCGCGCTGGAAGACAAGGTCACCCTGACGACTACCGATCTCCTGGATGGCCAGCAATGGCAGAACAATTACTCGCCTACGACCGTACCGGCCATTGCGCAAACGAGTTCCCCCGACCGTTACAACTTTTTGTCTCTCGCCGTTAACTATAACATTTTCGGCAAACATGCGGTCGAACCCCTTTGGTGGATCAACCCGCTCGATTATGCCTATAACGAGATCAACGCTCCCAGGCATATGAAACTGCCGAAACCCGTTCTGGATGATACCGACGGTGATGGCGTTACCGATCAGTTCGACCTCGAGCCCAACACTCCCAAAGGCTGCCCGGTCGATACCCATGGTGTTAGCCGCGATACGGACGGTGACGGGGTTCCCGATTGCAAAGATAAAGAGCTCATTACGCCGACCCAGTGTCAACCTGTTGACGCTGATGGCGTAGGCAAATGTCCGGATCCGCAGTGTTGCAAAGATCTGCGTAGCCTGATCGATTCCGCCGGTTTAGGTAGTGGTACCCGGTGTCACATCGGGGATCTGCCCAGCATCACCTTCAAGGGCCGCTCGGTAAGCCTGAGCCGGGATAACAAGGCTCTCCTGGCCAGTGTCGCTCAGAAGCTTCGTGATAACCCCAACTGTAAGATCGCTGTCATCGGCTACGGCGAATCCAGCAAGGCCGCTCAACAGCTCAGCTGGGATCGTGTGAATGCAGTGATCAACTACTTGGTTGAAAAAGAAGGTGTTAGCTCCGATCGGTTTATCTTCCGCTACGCTCAGAGTGGTGGCGAAGAAAATACAGTCGATCTCAAGGATGGTACTGGCGAAGAAGGTCCGAACACGGTTCCTGCTCCGCACCCCAACCTGCGCAGAAAATAAGACAGTAAGCATATAAAGTGTTAAAAGCGAGTCCAATGGGCTCGCTTTTTTTGGGTCCTATGGTAAATACTGGCATATTTGTGCAAAAACCTTAACTTTGCAGGCCTTTATGCGTCAATTCACTGTTCTGTTTTTGGGGATCGTTCTGTTGTGCAGCTCCTGCTCACGCTTTTCCAAAGTGATGAAAAGCAATGATTATGACTATAAATTGCGTGTAGCAGATCAATACTATGCCGCCAAGGACTATAATCATGCGCAACAATTGTATGAGGAGCTTTTCAGGGTTTTCAAGGGTAGCGAGCATTTTG
>DASZOW010000199.1:0-2632 GCA_035550615.1 Puia sp. | reverse complement strand
ACCTGAACGGTATCCAATTTCAGGACTGGGAATATAAACATCACCTGCCGTTGGCTGGTACTGTGGCTAGTCCGTCGCCGGTGTGGAAGGACATTGCCAACAGGGACAATTATGCCGCCACGGTGCGCTATTACATTGCCGCGGCGCATGCCCACGGTATCAAAACGATGTCGTATAACCTATGCTATGGCGCTTTGGACGATGCTGCGGCGGATGGCGTTGCCGATCGATGGTACATGTATACGGATCAGCTGCATATGAGCAAAGAAGTAGTGCCCTTACCGATGCCGCCTTTTAAGAGCAATCTAAACCTGGTGGATCCTTCCAACCCGGACTGGCAGAATTATATCGCCGCGAGGACGAACGATGCCTTTGCAGTCTATTCATTCGATGGTTACCAGGTGGACCAGATGGGAAACCTGAACAAACCGCTGTATAATTATGCCGGCAACCCGATCAGCCTGGATCAGACCTTTCTGTCTTTTCTTCAGCGCATGAAGGCCCTGGCGCCATCCAGGCGCCTGGTGATGAATGCCGTCAGCCAGTTTGGGCAGCAGGTGAGTATCGCCCGGGCCCCAGTCGACTTCTTATACTCGGAGGTGTGGCCGCCGGATGAGGGTTTCAAGGACCTGGCGGCGATCATTCAGCAGAATGACCAGTGGACAAATCATACGAAAAGGACGGTGCTGGCCGCCTATATGGATTATAATATCGCCGGCAGTCCGGCATATTTCAACACGCCCGGCGTGCTGCTGACCGATGCGGTTATTTTTTCTTTTGGCGGATCGCACCTCGAGCTCGGCGACCATATGTTGTGCAAGGAATATTTTCCAAACAATAATCTGCAGATGAAGCCGGATTTGCAACGGGCCATCGTTCACTATTATGATTTTCTAACGGCTTATGAGGACCTGTTGCAGGTTGGGGGAAGGTTAAATCAGCCGGATCTTATCTCCGCAGATGGAAAAGTAGTGCTAAGCAACTGGCCACCGCAGCCGGGCGCCGTTTCGATGGTGGGTAAGGACATGGGCGCCAGGGAAGTGATCCAGCTGATCAATCTGGCCAGTGCGAACACGTTCGATTGGAGAGATGCCAATGCCAACCAGCTTACGCCGAATACACTCCTCAATGCGGTTCTGATTTTTACGGCTCCCAGGCCGGTGAAGAAGCTGTGGTATGCCACACCGGATGCAGATGGCGGGGTTGCCAAACAGCTCTCCTTTTCCAGTTCGGGGAATTCTATTTCTTTTACGTTACCGTCTCTTCAGTATTGGGATATGGTGGTAGCGGAATATCAATAATCCCTATCCGATGAAACACCGATTGCTTTTTATCGGCTTGTTCCTGCTGACCGCCTACCAGCGGGCGGGTGCACAGGACACCCGGGCAATTTTCTCCGCGGGGCGTTTTCGGCTCTATGCCGATAGCGTTACCCAATATCCTTTTGCCGGCGTTGCCATATCGGATTCCGAATTGCGATCGGACTACCGCAGTCCCGGTAATCCCTACCGATCGTCAAGAATAGCCTTCAAGTTCAGCATAAATGGGCTGGACAATGAAAAGAAGTCCGGAGACGACGATCATTTTTATTGTACGGGGTTGACGAATGAAACGCCCGTGATCCGATTCGGCGAGTCGTACCAGGACACCTCGACGGTTCATCGCCTGTATCTGCAGCCGGGGGCGACATTAAAAGTGCGGCTGGATCTGCGAAAGGTTTTGGCGGGGTTCGATTCCACGGGTTACTATACGCTCTACAATGGCGAAAGGCTGTATAAAAAGGATTTCAAAGGCGTTTATATTGCCGGCGATACACCGCCGCTGACCTGGGAATTCGATCACCTGGTGGATCATCCGGATCTTCGTTTGCAGGACGTCGACGGGGACGGCATATTTGAAACGACGTTGGTCCTGAATAAAGCGAATGACGACGTCAAAAAGGTTTCAACCTGGAAACTGGATAAGGATATCGCCGCCTTTCCCCAATATCATTCCAGCTACCCGATCTCCGACGCCGTGTATAATCTGGCGCTCGAAGAAATGATCAAGGCGGTCGAGCCGGACAGTACGTTCCGGACGGGGAAGTTGTGGTCCGGGGTATGGACGCGGGATATCAGTTATAGCATCATTTTGAGCATGGCCTATCTGCAACCGCGGGTAGCCATGAATAGTCTGATGCGAAAAGTAAATTCGCACAAAAAAATTATTCAGGATACGGGAACCGGCGGCGCCTATCCGGTTTCTTCCGACCGCATGATCTGGGCAGTGGCCGCCTGGGAAGTATATGAGGCGACGGGGGACAAAGGATGGCTGGAACAATCCTATAGGATCATCAGGAATTCCGTCGAAGACGATCTGTTGAATAGTTATGACAGGGAAACGGGACTGGTGAGAGGGGAGTCGTCTTTTTTGGATTGGCGGGAACAGACCTATCCCGCCTGGATGCAACCGGCGGATATCTATGCTTCGGAATGCCTGGGTACCAATGCCGTCCATTATCAGGCGAACCTCGTGCTCTCGCGGATGGCTGTGTTGTTGCATCATCCGGAAGCAGCCCAAAAGTACAAGTCCGTTGCCTTGCGGATAAAGGCGGGCATCAATCGCTATTTGTGGCAGGAAGACAAGGGGTTCT
>DASZOW010000198.1:0-4803 GCA_035550615.1 Puia sp. | reverse complement strand
GGCCGCCATTAGGAGAAAGCCGATGAATACGGCCGTCAGGATAGCTCCGATCAGAAATCCTATATACACGGTAATCTGAAAGTTCAAAGACTCCCTGGCATTTTCGGTGACAAAGCCGCCGGGCCCATCCCTTTTTATAAGATAGATCACGAGTGGTCCCAATATGCCGATGCCGGGGACGATGGCGAGGATGTGGGAGAGAATAGCCAGGGTCCGTTCGTCACTGGTAGGAGTAGAAAGTGGATATTCTTCAGGCATAACAGTAGGTTTGGTTAGATGAATATAACATTTTTTCATCAAACCCGGGACGCCTTCGCCGTAGCCTGTTCCCCAAAGACGAATTTATTCATCCGCTGCAGAAAGCCCAGCAGATCGGCCATTGTGCGGGTATGGTCGATGACAAGGAGGAAGTTCTTCCCGGCTTGTTTGAGCCGGGCCTTATTGGTCTGCTTTTGTAAATAATCGAGGATCAACCGGAAGGTATCCGATTCGAAATAGGGTGAATCGGGCCGGTTAATGAAATAACACCTTACGGTATCGTCCTTTAGGATCAGCTTCTCAAAACCTAGGCCTACGGCCAGCTTGCGGATCCGCACAGTGTCGAAGAGATCTTCCACCTGCGGCGGCACGGGGCCGAACCGGTCGATGAGCTCGGTATGAAATTCCTGCAATTCCTGTTCGTTATCGCAATTGTCCAGCCGGGTATAAAGGGTTAGCCGCTCGGTGATGCTTTCGACATAATTATCCGGGATGAGTATCTCGAGATCGGTATCGATGGTGCAATCCTGGACGTAGTCTTCCTGTTTGGCGATCTCTTCCTTGAAGAGTTCCCGAAACTCGGTGCGTTTAAGTTCCTTGATGGCCTCATCGAGTATCTTCTGATAGGTCTCGAAGCCGATGTCGACCATAAACCCGCTTTGTTCGCCGCCAAGCATATTACCGGCGCCCCGGATATCGAGATCGCGCATGGCGATCTGAAAACCGCTCCCCAGATCACTATGCTGTTCAAGCGTCTGAAGCCTTTTCCGTGAATCGGTAGGCAGCGTGGCCAGCGAAGGCGCCAGCAGGTAGCAAAAGGCCTTTCTGTTCCCGCGTCCCACCCGGCCCCTCAACTGATGAAGATCGCTATGGCCGAAATGATGAGCATTATTGACGATAATGGTATTGACATTGGGGATATCCACTCCGCTCTCCACGATATTGGTGCAAACCAACACGTCGTATTTCCGGTCGATAAAGCTCAGGATACGGTCCTCCAGCTCGTTTCCTTCCATCTGTCCATGTGCAAAGCCGATGCTGAGATCGGGACAGAGGGCCTGAATGACGGCCGTCATTTCCGCCAGTCCCTGTACCCGGTTATAGATGAAAAATACCTGCCCGCCTCTTTCGGTCTCATAATAAATGGCGTCCCGGATAAAGTCTTCATTGTACCCGTGAAGCTCGGTCTGGATAGGCTGACGGTTGGGTGGCGGGGTATTGATAATGCTAAGATCACGCGCCCCCATGAGACTGAACTGAAGGGTACGGGGGATCGGCGTGGCGGTGAGGGTAAGGCAATCTACATGCGTGCGCAGGGTCTTTATCTTTTCTTTATGGGCCACTCCGAATTTTTGTTCTTCATCGATGACGAGAAGCCCCAGATCCTTGAATCTCACTTCTTTTCCGAGCAAAGCATGGGTGCCGATGATGATATCGATCTCGCCCTGTTCGAGCTTTTTCAGGGTTTCCTTTTTTTCTTTCGAAGACTTGAACCGATTGACAAAATCGACTTTGACGGGAAAATCCTTGAGCCGGTCGCTAAACGTCTTATAATGCTGAAAGGCGAGGATCGTGGTCGGCACGAGCACCGCGGCCTGTTTACTGTCGCAACAGGTCTTGAAAGCCGCCCTGATCGCCACCTCCGTTTTTCCGAAGCCTACGTCGCCACAGACAAGCCGATCCATAGGAGACGACAGCTCCATATCTCTTTTTACATCGGCCGTGGCCTTGCTCTGATCCGGCGTGTCCTCATAGATAAAAGAGGCTTCCAGCTCGGTCTGCATGTAGTTATCGGGGGCATGGGCAAAGCCTTTTTCAGCTTTCCGCTGCGCATATAATCTGATCAGGTCGAAGGCTATCTCCTTGACTTTGGTCTTGGCCTTTTCCTTGAGCTTTTGCCAGGCGTCGCTGCCTAATTTGTTAACCCTGGGAACTGTTCCCTCCTTGCCGGTGTATTTGGAGATCTTGTGCAGTGAGTTGATATTGACATAAAGGATGTCGCTGTCCTTGTAAATGATGCGAACGGCTTCCTGCAATCTGCCGTTGGCCTCTATCTTCTGTAAACCGCTATAGACCCCGACGCCATGATCGATGTGAGTCACATAGTCGCCGGGCTGCAGCTCCCGCAGGGTACGCAGGGTGATCGCCTTGTTCTTGTTATAGGCCTGTCTGACCTTGTATTTATGATAACGCTGGAATATCTGATGGTCGGTATAGCACGCGAGCTTGAGGTCTTCGTCGATAAAACCTTCGTGTATGGACAATGCTACCGGCGTAAAGGCAATGGCAGACTTCAGGTCTTCGAAGATGGTGTGAAGACGTTCGAGCTGCCGGGGGTTCTCGGCAAAAAGATAGAGGGTATACTTTTTGGCTTCCAACGCCTTGAGATCTTTGATCAGCAGCTCAAATTGCCGGTTGAACGAAGGCTGAGGCCGGGTATGAAATTCGATAACAAAAGGGGAAGCAAACGGGGATGCCGCCGAGGGACCGAATTCCACCAGGTGAAATCGTTCCAGCTGTGACTCCACTTCCGCTGCCGTCACAAATTCGTCCGCGGAGACCTCATGTTTCTCCAGCTTATCCTCGTCGCCGTCGATGCTGGTATCGGGAGGCAGGGCGCGTAATCTGGCGGATGCCGACCGGCCGGATGATCTCGGGTCGTTTTTGCGGCTTGCCTCCAGCTGATGCGCCAGTTCCTGTTCTTGTTTGCGGTGTTCGAGGAACAGGCCCAATTCTTCTTCCTGGATGACCAACCGCTCCCGCGTGAATGCCCAATCCTGCATCCAGATCACCGTATTTTCCGGAATGAATTCGAGCAAAGAGATCTTCAAGCCACTGTCCGGGCGATTTTCAACGTTGGGAATAATGTTGACCTGCAAGAGTTTACGTTCGCTCAATTGCGTTTCGGGGTCGAAGATGCGGATAGAGTCCACATCGTTGCCAAAGAGCTCGACGCGATAGGGTTTCTCGTTGCCGAACGAATAGATGTCGAGGATGCCGCCGCGCAGGGCAAACTGCCCGGGCTCATACACGAAGTCCGTCCGTTCGAACCCCTTGTCGACCAGCTTCACGAGTAGGCCATCCACATCCAGAGTGTCGCCGGACTTTATGGAAATGATGTTTCCGGAAAGGGCTTCGGGCAGGACCACCTTTTCAAAAAGCGCTTCGGGATAGGTGACGATCAGCTTTTTATTTGTACCCCTTGCCGCGGAAAGACGGGTAAGCGCCTCGGTGCGCAGCATAACATGGCTGCTGTTCAGCAACCGGTAATTCTTCTTGTTTTTAAAGGAAGACGGAAAATAGAAAAGATCCAGGGCGCTCGTAAGGCTTTCGATAGTATTATGCAAATAGGCCGCGGCTTCGGAATCTTCGCAGACTACGAGGTGGTTCAGCTGGCTGGTGCTTTCGTTCTGAAAAATGGCCCCGATAAGAAAGGCGGGGGAGCTGCCCTGCAGGTTCTTACAGGCAATACGCTGGGGCGAGGACAATAGGATCTTGTCCGCCAACTGAAAAAGACGGGGAGAATGTGAAAATGACCTGAGAATCGCCTCACTGTTCATTCGGCCGCAAATTTACGAAAAACCGGGGAAAAAGGATACTGGCAGATAGCGGCGCTTCCAAGCAACCGAGGACGAGAAAATGCCGTAAATTTCTTAGTAAACGGCGGCATGATCGGACTCTACACTACAATCCACCCGGGTAATTTTCCCGGGTAATACTTCTACAGGCGCGATATTGTTCTTTTCATCCCTACGGGTGGCATAGAACAAGTGTCCTTTCCTGGTGAACACAGAGTAAGTCCCCGGCGGCAACAGGATCCGGAAATGGCCCGAATCGTCTGTATCCGCCTGCCGGATGAGTTTGGTGTGTACCGCGGTATACAGTCCGGCAGTCCCGGAATTGGTTACCTGATTTTCATTGGTTAGTCCGAAAACGCATACAGTAGCATGTGTACCGGGGGCAGGGCCGGGATGATGTTTTGGAGAGGGCATCCGATTTCCGGAGGTGCGACGGGCAATACCTTCGATGCCCTGCTGCTGGAAAGGCGGCGGTGGCAGGATCGTAAACGCAAGGCAGGAGACCAGGCATCCCTGTATAATAAAGGCCTGAAAGTCCATAAAAAGAGTAATTTTAGAAAGTTTTAAAAAATAATTATGAATAAAAGCAGGATCCCGTCCTTACACCTTTTCGTCTTCCTACTCGTATTCGTATTTTCCGGACTAACTGCCAGCGCACAATTGCAAACCAATACTCAGGCGTTGCAAAAAACCAGCCAACAGCTTGCCGCACAATACCGATCTTTTCATCAGATCCTGCTGCAAACAGCCAAAGAAAAGGGTTGGCCGCTTACTCTCCGGGGCAAAAAAGGCCGCCTTGCCTATCTCCGGGGCATCAACAGCCAGGGTCTACCCTATTACGTAACTACCACCGACAATATTATATCTGCCGCTACGATCCGGACGAACACGCTTTGGCCCGGAGGAAGCACGGGATTGAACCTGAGCGGAAACAGCAGCCTTTTGACGGGCAGGATCGCGGTCTGGG
>DASZOW010000197.1:0-12712 GCA_035550615.1 Puia sp. | reverse complement strand
GGTCCCAAACCGCGCCGTCCTCCGCAAAGCCATGGATCAGCAGCACCGGTATCCCCGAACCCATGTCCCGGTAAAATAACGGCGCTCCATCCAAAGTTAATGTCTTATCCACGGCCTCTTCTTGTTTTGAAGATCGTTATAAAATGCCAGATCCAGAACAGTGCGGCTAATGCCAACGCTATTTTCGAGATGCAATCGCCATACCGGGCATAAAATGTTAGCTCCTTTGTAGCCGGCACAGACATCCGGATGGTGGACGCCTGATCCCAGGGCCGCGAATCCATGATCCTTCCGGCGGGATCGATGATACAGCTGACACCCGTGTTGGCGCTGCGCACTACCCATCGTCTATCCTCTACGGCCCGTAGACGGGCATAGCTTTCATGCTGCCGATAACCCGGCGTATTGCCCCACCAGCCGTCATTGGTGATAATGGCAATCAGATCGGCGCCGTTGCGTACATAACGGCTCATAAATTCTCCATAGATACTTTCGTAGCAAACGGCCGGTGCTATACGGAAGCTGTTATTTGTCGTAGCGAGTACTGTCCGCTTGTCCTGTCCTGTGTAACCGGCGGTAGTCCCGCCGAACTTCTCGAACCAGGAATCCAGGAAATGCAGGAAGGGCGGCAATGTCTCTGCACCCGGCACCAGTTTGGACTTATGATAGAAGGCTACGGGTCCCGAGCTATCCATGAGAACTGCTGCATTGTAGCTCTCGACATATTTGTCTGTATTGGGGATCCTGAATGCAGTAGGGGAGTGCTTGTCATCGAATACCCGGAAACTTTCGATGCCGGTCAGCAGATTGAGCCGGGGATGATGGCGAAGAAAATCCCACAACGGATTTAAAAAATAATTTTGCTTCAGATGGTCTTCTTCGAGCCCGTTTTCATTATACAAGGCAGTCTCCGGCCAAACCAACAGATCTGTATTGCTATCGACCGCCGATTCACTCAACCGGAGCAGCTTATGTAATTGGGCGTCGAAACTGCCGGTGGAGATCTTGGCGTATGGATCGATATTGGGCTGGACGATGGCGATATTCTTCACCGGTTCTTTGTCCTGCTCACCGGGTGTCATCAGGGCCGAGAGCGCTGGTGGAATGACCAGCAGACCCACCACCCAGTACAGCGCTGGTCCGGGAAGCGGCTTCTTATGCCGCCAGCCCCACAGCAGCTGGAACAGCAGGAGATTTACGATGAGTATCCACAGGCCGCCGCCACTGGTCCCGGTAAAGCTATACCATTGTACCCACCCCGGGCGGGTTGCAAACGCGTTTCCGAGTGTGAGCCAGGGCCAGCTGAGACCCCAGTTCTGAAGATGGAGATATTCGAAGCTGAGCCAAAAGACTATCAATGAGGAGTAACCGATGATATCGCCCATCCGGCGTCTGACGAAATGAAAGCCAAGCCAGGGGAGACACATCAGGAGGCTGTTGGCCATAAAGGCCGCGATTGCGCCCGGGCCCGTGGCATTCCATACCCACCAGGTGGCGGCGACATTCCATACCAGCATGGAGATATAGACCCAGCCGAAGAACGATTTGCCCCTGATGCCGCGGCGTTCCAGCCATAAGAGCGGGATAAAGGCTATGAAGATCAGAAAAGTAAGCGGCGATACCGGCCATGCGGCAAAAAGCAGCAGACCGCTGGACACCGAAAGAAGCAAAGATGATAGCTTTTTCAAGGCGGAGCAGTGGGTTTACTACCGGCTGTAATTTGGCGCTTCCTTCGTGATCTCTACATCGTGTGCGTGACTTTCCTTCATGCCGGCGTTGGTGATTCGGATGAATTGTGACTGTTGTTGCAGTGCGGAAATGTCTTTGGCGCCGCAATAACCCATACCGGCCCTGAGGCCGCCGACGTATTGCTGAACTACTTCCGACAGGCTGCCTTTGAAGGCCACCCTGCCTTCTATGCCTTCCGGAACCAGTTTTTTGATATCGTCTTCGACGTCCTGGAAGTAACGGTCGCTGCTGCCCTGTGTCATGGCGCCGATAGAGCCCATGCCGCGGTATTGTTTGAATTTCCGGCCTTCGTAGATGATCGTTTCGCCCGGGCTTTCTTCTACCCCGGCAAATACGCTGCCCATCATGACGACGTTGGCTCCTGCCGCAAGGGCTTTTACCATATCACCCGTATACCGGATGCCGCCATCGGCGATCACGGGGATCTTTTTGGGGAGTAATGCGGAAGAGGCTTCCATGATGGCGGTGATCTGCGGCACCCCCGCGCCTGCTACGATCCGGGTGGTGCAGATAGAGCCCGGTCCGATGCCGACCTTGACTGCATCAGCTCCCGCCTCGGCGAGCGCTTTGGCGCCTGCCGCGGTACCGATATTTCCGGCGATGACCTGCAGATTTTTGAAAGACTTTTTCAGCGATTTGAGTGCGTTGATGACGCCGATATGATGGCCATGGGCGCTGTCGAGCGTCACTACGTCGACGCCTATCTGCTGAAGTGCGCCGGCGCGGTCCAGCAGATCTTTGGTGATACCCAGGGCCGCACCCACCAGCAGCCGGCCATAGGAATCCTTGACGGCATTGGGGTAGCTCGACAATTGAAGGATGTCCCGATAGGTGATCAAACCGATGAGCTTGCCTTGTTTGTTGACGACGGGCAGCTTTTCGATCTTGTATTTTTGGAGGATCTTTTCGGCCTTTTTCAGATCGGTGCCTTCCGGGGCGGTGACCAGCTTATCCTTGGGGGTCATTACCTCGCTGACCTTCCGGCGTTTGTTATCTTCGAACCGCAGATCACGGTTCGTGAGGATGCCGACGAGCACCATATTGTTATCGGTCACGGGAATCCCGCCGATCTTATTATCCTTCATCAGCCGCAGCGCGTCGCCGATCGTGGCTTCCTCATTGAGGGTGATCGGGTCGATGATGAGGCCGCTTTCGCTACGTTTTACTTTGCGGACCTGCTCCACCTGTTTCTCGATGCTCATGTTCTTGTGCAAGATGCCGATGCCGCCTTCCCGCGCCAGCGCGATGGCCAGATTGGCTTCGGTTACGGTATCCATGGCTGCCGAAAGCATGGGGATATTCAACGTTATCGCCCTGGTCAGCTGACTGCGGATACTAACTTCCCGGGGTAATACCTGCGAAAAGGCCGGTAATAATAATACGTCGTCAAAAGTCAGTCCGTCTCCGAAAAATTTGTTTGAGGGGGAAAGGTTGGGTGATTTTGCCTTGCCGGCGGGGGAAATTATTCTTGCCATGTGCAAAGATAGGGCAGCGGGTAGGTATGCTCCAAATTTTTTGTCAGGTGCAGGAGATTACGAGACTGCTGAAAGCGACGGTAGGGGAGGCGCCGATGGCGGCTCGCCCGGCGCCAGCATAAATCGTTTCCCCGGCAAAGCGATCACGGATCCGCGTAGCTCCAACCTTAGAAGAAGCAAGGCTACGGTGCTGGCGTCCAGCCCACTGCATGTCGCGAGCTCATCGATTCCGGGGCTGTCTTTGTCGTCGATGAGCTGTAACAGCCGTTCCTCTTTGTCTCCGTTCTCATGTTCTTGCCGATCTGCCGGTGGCTCAAATGACAATAAAGCCTGGACACCAGTTCCTCCCTGCGGCCATGCCCAGCCCATGGTTGCCGCCAGCTGCTCGCCGGAAGCAAGCAGGTGTGCCTCACGCTGGCGGATCAGCCAGTTACACCCCTGGCTTTTTTTATCGGTGGGCCGGCCGGGCACGGCAAAGATGGTTTTTTTATATTTCTTCGCATACCCAACGGTCAACATACTCCCGCCTTCCAATTTTGTCTGCACTACCAGCAGGGCATCGCATAAACCGGCAACGAGCTGATTGCGCGCAGGGAAATTATATGGAGCTGCGGCTTCATGAAACTCAAAAGATGTAAGCAGTCCGCCCTGTTTAAGCATCTGCTGCGAAAGCCCGGCATTTTCGTAGGGATAGATGGCGGTTCCCAGACCCTGGCCGAGAACGGCTACCGTAGGCAGGGCATTGTTCAAGGCTGCTTTATGTGCGGCTGTATCGATGCCGGCAGCCAGGCCGCTGATCACCACTACGCCCGACGACGCCAGCTCTTTTATGAGCTGCTCCGTTATATGTCTGCCATAATCATCCGACGAACGAGTCCCGATGATCGACACAATTTTTTGGGCATTAAGATCGACTTTGCCTTGAAAGTAGAGCAGAGGAGGGGCATCTTCAATGGCCAATAGACGCCGGGGATATTCGGCGTCGGTGAAAAATAACAGCCGGATCGAATTTTGTTGCAGTAGTGCCAATTCACCAGCCAGCTTGTCGTGATCATCGAATATTCGGATCGACTCCGCCGCGCGTGCCGACAATCCCGCTGCGAGAAGACTGGACCGGGACGCGCAAAAAATATCGCCGGCATTCCCAAAGTAGCGGATCAGCTTTTTCGTTTGCACGGGGCCGATACCGGGCAGCCTGGTCAAGGCCAGCCGGTACAAAAGCTGGTCGTTCTCAACTGTACAGATATTGCTAAGCATTTTAGTAGTGCAAGGTACAAACAAAGCCTTACCTTAAGGAGATTTTTTTACCTGCTGATCACTGTCAGCTCGGTCCTCCGGTTCCTGGACCTGCCCTCGGGTGTGGCATTATCTGCAACCGGCTGGGTATCGCCAAATCCTTTAAAGGATAACCGGCCTGCCGCGATCCCATGAGCGATAAGGTAATTGGTCACCGCCTTGGCCCGATTCTCTGATAATGTTTTATTGTCCATGGGTTTGCCGACATTGTCGGTATGGCCGTTGATCTGGATGTGAAGCGTCGGATTGTCCTTCATCAACTGGACGACTTCGTTGAGCTCTGCGCCGGACTCGGGTTTGATCTCATATTTGTTCGTCTCGAAGAAAATATTCTTGAGCACGATGGCGGCATTGGCTTCGATGGGTTGTAAAGGGATATCGATATGGAATGCGCTGTCGCCCTGCTCCCGGGTCAGCGAGAAATTCTCGGAATAGAAAAGATAGCCTCTGCGGTTGACGTTAAAGGCATAGTCCTTGCCTTTAGGCAGCGTGATCAGATAGTTGCCTGTCTCATCGGTCTGGAGATTGCTGATCACCCTGCCCGTGGAAAGATCGGTGAGGACCACGCTGGAGGGGAGCCCTTTCAGGGTTTTGCGATCATAGACCTTGCCTTTGACCCACAAGGTCTGCGCGGGGCGGATATCTTCCCGCATGTCGAAAGAATAGAGATCCAGTCCGCCCCTGCTGTCGGCGCGGTCGCTGGCATAGTAGGCCGTCTTGCCATCGGCAGTGATGACGAGGCTACCTTCGTTTTCTATCGTATTGATGGGATAGCCGAGGTTCTCGGGTTTGCTCCAACTGCCGTCCGGAGCCCGCCGGGAAATGAACAGATCGTCGCCGCCGTATCCGGGATGACCATTGGATGTAAAATACAGACTTTGGTTATCGGCATGGATAAAGGGCGTGCCTTCGTCACCCACGGTATTGATAAGGGGACCCAGGTTCTCGGGGCTGCTCCACCGGCCGTTTAGCAGGCGATGGCTCACATAGATATCGCTGCCGCCATAGCCATCCGGCTGCCGGCTGGCGAAGTAGAGATCCCGTTTGTCGGGCGACAAGGATGGAGCCGATTCCCAGAATTCCGTATTGATGCTGTCGCCCAGGTTCTCGGGGGTGCTCCAGCCATCGGCGGTCAGATAGGAGATATACAGATCGCAGCTGCCATGGCCATCGGGAAAATTGCAGCCCGTAAAGATCAGCCATTGTCCGTCCTGCGAGATGTTCTGTGCGCCCTCGTTCTGGTTGGTATTAATGTTGCCGGGAAGGCTGATGGATTTGCGCCATGCGCCATTCTCTTTGTCCGACTCATAAAAGTCTTCGTTAAAATTGTTGACTCGCCGGGTGTAGATCAGCTTGTCGCCGTCGATGGTGACGGTGGGATAATATTCGGATACTTGCGAGTTGATGCTGTCGCCCAGGTTCCTGGGTTCGAATTTATAACCCGCGGGCGGATGCGCAGCGGCATAGTCCAGCGCGAACTGGTAACAGTTACGCCGGTATTCCCCCGCCTTTTTGCTTGTCTCGTTGAGATTGGAGATGGTCAGGAAGGCTTCCACGGCATCGAGGGCATGGGCAAATTCACCTTTGCCCGCGAGATTTATGGAATAGGGGAGATTGTAGTCCATGAAATACGCGCTGTCGATGGCCCTGGCCTTTTCATAGTTGTCGATGGCATTCTGGTAATCTTTGAGCTCACCGTACATGCCTGCCATGGAAAGATAGGCGTCCGCGAAGTTCTTGTCTGCCTGTACGGCCTGTTTCAGCACGGCGATACCGCCTTTGAAATCATCGCCCCGGGCCAGCTCGAGGGCCTTAGAATAGAGCTGGCTTGCTTTTCTGCTCACCTTATCGGGATCGTAGTGGGATTGGGCACGTGTCTGCCAGGTGCAAAACAATAAGATGGTAAAAAAGAGGATACGATGGTTCTTCATTGGATCAAGATACGAAATTTCCGCAGACAGCCCAGCCGTTACGGCACATGGATATATTTATGCAGTTGGAGGGAGAATTCCCATTGCGGGTGGGTCTTGATATAGTCGATGATCATCGGCGTCACGATGGTGGACCGGCTCCATTCCGGCTGTAGAAAAAGCCGGCAGCCGGGAGATACGCGTGCGGCCCATTGTTCGGCCCAGTCCAGATCGCTTTTATTATAAACGATGCATTTCAGCTCGTGGGCGACTGGCGGCACCCCGGGCAGCGGGGCCTTGAACTTTTTAGGCGACAGACAGATCCAGTCCCACTCGCCGGTTAGCGGCCAGGCTCCCGAGGTCTCGATATGCGTAGAGAAACCAGCTCCGCGCAGTGCCCGGGTAAGTTCGCTGCAATCATGCATCAGGGGCTCGCCGCCGGTGATGACGGCTATCCGCCCGGGATAGGCGCTTGCCTCGGCTACCAGGGCGTCCACCGTCCTGTGTGGGTGTTTGCCGGCATCCCAGCTTTCTTTGACGTCACACCACACACAACCGACGTCGCAGCCGGCCAGCCGGATAAAAAAAGCCGCCTTACCCTGGTGGAACCCTTCCCCCTGCAGCGTATAGAACGATTCCATCACCGGCAGGCCTGGTATGATCTTACTCGCTTCCATTTCGCTCGGCGCAGGCGGTGAACGTATTTTTCATCAACGCGGCGATGGTCATGGGGCCGACCCCGCCGGGCACGGGGGTAATATAACTGCAAAGCGGCGCAACCTCGTCGAACCTGACGTCCCCCTTGAGCGCGAAACCGCTCTTTTTGCTGGAATCGGGAACGCGAGTGATCCCGACATCGATGATGATGGCGCCTTTTTTTACCATCGAAGCCGTTACGAACTCGGGTTTGCCCAGCGCAGCCACGATGATATCGGCCTGCGCACAGATCTCCGCAAGGTTGCGGGTCTGGGAATGACAAAGCGTGACCGTACAATTTCCCGGATTTGTGTTGGCGCTGAGCAGGATGCTCATAGGCCGGCCGACAATATTGCTGCGTCCGACTACCACGGCGTGCATACCGCGGGTATCTATTTTATAGTGTTCCAGCAATAACAAGATGCCATGCGGCGTCGCGGATATAAAGGAGGGCTGCCCCAGTACCAGTCTTCCTACGTTCTCCGGATGAAACCCATCCACGTCCTTGGAAGGATGCACTGCATTGATCACCTTTTCATCGGAAATATGCTTCGGCAAGGGAAGCTGGACCAGGATACCGTCGACATCCAGATCGTTGTTCAGATCTTCGATGACGGCCAGAAGCCGGTTCTCGCTGATGGTGTCCTCCAGCCGGATCAGGGTGCTCCGGTAGCCGATCTCGGCGCAGGCCTTGACCTTGGCGCCTACGTATGTTTCACTGGCACCGTTGTTCCCCACCAATACCGCTGCCAGATGCGGGATCTTCTTACCTTCTGCCTTCAATTCTGCCACTCTTAGCTTCAATTCGTCTTTTATGGCCTGAGAGGCCACCTTTCCATCTAATAATTCCATGGCGCAAAGGTAGGACATCAGGACCCTGTGTTGCTAAATTATTGTCGCCCGGGTCCCGGTATTTCTTTAACATTTTTTTGGCTAAGATGAGTAGAAATGCTAATTTAGGTTCGTCACAAAGCTACGCGCATGAGAAAATCTCTCACACTGTCTACAGTGCTTATGGCTTTTTTTAGCCATACCAGCCCTCCCAGGCGGCCACCTTCCGGCCAAAAATTCTTAAAGAAATCATTCGGAGTCCCAGTGCATGATCGGGTTAGTCGGATTATTGCCTGACCACTTCGCAAGTTACCCGCTCTGGGATTTATAACATAATGATCTTTAATTATATAGCTTAAAACAAAAACAAGAGTCACCATGAGAACATTGCAGTCCACACTTTTTTATTTATCCGGATAATTCCGGCCAGATTCTTCCCTTTTCAACGGACCTGTCCCGGGTCCGATGTCAATTCTATTGTTTATTAAATCGTTTGTTACTGAAGGCAAAATGGTCTGCCTCACAAACTAAAATTTCTTCAAATGAGAAAACGTCTATCACTGTTGGCGGTGCTGCTCCTGTCCATGGGGTGGCTATTCGCACAACAAAAAACCATCACAGGTAGAGTCGTCGATACACACAACCAACCTATTCCATTTGCATCTGTAAAAATTAAAAACAGCAAGGCGGGTGTAGCTGCCGATGCGGATGGCTATTTTACTATCAAAGCAAAGATCGGGGATATTCTGGTCGTGTCTTCGGCTACCGGGGCCGCTCCTGCCGAGATTACAGTCGGTTCAGATAATTCCGTCACTATCACACTGCAGAGCGCCAAGAATACCATGGACGAAGTCGTTGTTACGGCTCTCGGTATTGCAAGAAGCCGCAATCGCGTCGCCTATGCCGCTCAGACGATCTCCGGATCCGAAGTCAGCGACAACAGAACTTTCGATATCGCTCAATCCATGTCGGGTAAGATTGCGGGTGCGCAAATCTCCCAAAGCAACACGATGGGCGGCTCCACGAACGTTATTTTAAGAGGATTTAAGTCGATCACCGGCGACAACCAGGCGCTTTTTGTAATAGATGGAACGCCTGTCAATAACAATAATACAAACACCACAACGCAGATGACCGGCGGCGGTGGCTATGATTATGGCAGCCCGATATCCGACTTGAACCCGGATGACATTGCCACCATTACTGTATTGAAAAGTGCTGCGGCAACCGCACTCTATGGTTCAAGGGCAGCCAACGGCGTTATTTTAATTACTACCAAAAAAGGTTCCAATGGCCTTAATATCGTGGTTAACGCGGCAGTAAAGAAGGGATGGATCGACAAAAGCACGTTCCCGAAATATCAAAATGAATATGGCGCCGGTTATGGGGCGTATTATGACGACGGAACGGGTTTCGCTCCTTACTTTTATGGTTATAACGGCAAGCAGGGATTAGGTCCCCTGGTCCCGACAACCGAAGACGCGTCTTTTGGCGCGGCTTTCGACCCGACGTTAAAGGTATATCAATGGGACGCCATAGATCCGACTTCGCCTAACTATCAAACCGAAACACCTTGGGTGGCGGCGAAGAACGGACCGATCACTTATTTCAATCACCCGGTCTCCAATTCGCAAAGCATATTGATAACTAATTCAAATGCATCGGGCTCCTACAAATTCGGTTATACGAGAGATGATGAGAACGGGATCCTGCCCAATAGTAACGAGAGTAAGAATATTCTAACCTTTGGCGCTACCTACAATTTACGGAAGAACCTCCAGGTGAGCGGCGAAGCAAATTATTACGATCTGCCCACCATAGGAAGATATGGAACGGGATATTCCGGGCAAGACGAGCCTAACCCCATGATGGAATTCAGGGAATGGTGGGAAGTGAATGTGGATATGAAGGAGTTGAAGGATGCTTATTTCAGAACGGCAAATTTACCGATCCAGGGAAATACGACCTGGAACTGGTCGAGTCCATATCAGGTGTCCAAGCCGTCCTATTGGGATAATCCTTATTTCTGGAGGTACCAGAGCTACGAAAGTGACAATCGTAAGCGTGTCATAGGGAATGTAAATGCAAAGTGGGATCCCTTCAGCTGGCTTACATTCACGGGACGTGTCTCGTTGGACCAATATCATTGGTTGCAGGAAGAACGGACGAATACTGCTTCCGTGGCAGTTTCCAAATACACTAAATTCCTGGATGATTTTTATGAAAGGAATGTGGACCTGATGGCAAATTTTCATAAAAACCTGGGCACTTCCTTTAATTTGAGTGCTTTGCTGGGAGCCAATTTAAGACGTTCCGAAGACCAATGGACAAACGCATCGACCAATGGCGGTCTTGCTCTTCCCGGTATATGGTCTTTAGCCAATTCTGCTGCTACTCCGGAGGCGGCGACGGAATATGACGGTATCAGGGAGGTCAATGGCGTCTATGGTTCAGCCACGTTGACGTATAACGACATGCTTACCCTGGATGCATCCCTGCGGCGAGACGTATCTTCTACCTTACCCAAAGGGAATAATGCATACTACTACCCCGCTGTCGCTTTAGGGTTTGTGTTTTCCAAATTATTGCCCAATCTTACCTGGCTAAGTTATGGTAAGCTAAGCGCGAACTATGCACAAGTCGGCAATGATGCGCCTATCTATAGCGTCTTTGACACTTACAGGATTTTGACGCCATATAGCGGAAACGCGGCCGGAGCTTTAAATTATACCAAAAATAACCAGGATTTGAGACCGGAACGTACAAGAAGCAAAGAAGCAGACTTAGAGCTGGCCTTTTTGAATAACAGGTTAGGGTTGACCGCGTCTTATTATTCTACAAAGACGATCGATGATATTCTACCCGTAACCGTTTCTGCTGCGACAGGGTTCTCCAAGCAATATCAGAATGCGGGTTCGATGACCAACAAGGGCCTGGAACTTAGTGTGAACGGCACACCGGTTCGGACGAGAAATTTTGAATGGGACATCCGGGTGAACTGGTCGGAAAACAGGAACAAGGTAGTACAGCTGTTTAAGGATGCTTCCGGCCAGGAAGCAAAGGACCTTCAATTGGCATCATTTCCATTTGGACAAACGCTGAATGCGCCATTGGGACAGCCGTACGGCCAGCTTCGCGGTTCTGATTTTATTTATACGGATGGGAAACCAACCGTTAACGACGACGGAACTTATAAATTCACGGCAGACGTGAACGAAAATATCGGAACTATCCAACCCAAATGGATTGGCGGTATCAACAATAGCGTGCGATTTAAAGATTTCAGCTTAAGTTTCCTGGTTGATTTCAAGCATGGCGGCGATGTGTTTTCGCTGGACCAGGATTTCGGACAGTATGACGGCTTATATCCGAATACTGCCGGTCTCAATGCAAATGGCAAGCCCAAAAGGTCCGACGTGTCAACCGGAGGCGGCGTTATTTTGCCTGGGGTGACCGTGGACCATAAGCCCAATACTACCTATATCGCGGACGACGCCGCCGGTGCTGCGTATGGTTTTGGCGCCGCTCCGGACAGGAATTTTGTGTATGACGCCAGTTACATTAAACTGAGGGAAGCGATTTTCAGCTATTCATTACCTCACAAACTGTTGGCAAACACAAGATCGATCAAGGGGGTACAATTGTCATTGATCGGGCATAACTTATGGATAATTCATAAGAACCTGCCGTATGCCGACCCCGAAGCGGGATTGAGCTTTGGTAATACCAGCGGCTTCCAGTCCGGTGCATACCCATCTGTGAGAGAGATCTCGTTTAACGTGAAAGTTAATTTCTAAGGGAATATATTTTTGAGAAAAAATTATTTTAGAAATTATTAAAGTACATAATAATGAAAATATTCAAACAAAGTCTTTTAATAGCGCCGGTTCTTCTGCTGCTATTGAGCGGATGTACCAAGGACGTGACAAAATTGAATAACGATCCTAAAAATCCGAAAACAATAGCTTATAACGCGCTATTTACCCGGGGACAGTATGAACTGTCAAACCTGCTCAACACGGCGGACTATGATTATAATCCCCAGAATTTTTTCGAACAGTATTGGCAAGAGACGACCTATCTAAATGAAAGCCAGTATGACATTTTTTACAGAGGCATACCGGACCTGGACTGGAATGTTCTTTACCTGGATGTTTTGGCAAACCTGGTCCGGGCGGATTCTTTGGCTAAAATCCAAATTACAGACGCCGGTCAATTGGCAAATGTCCACGCACAGATCGACATAACAGAAGTGCAGGCATTTTATTACCTGCTTACTACTTTTGGCAACGTTCCATATAGCGATGACTTTAATCTTCTCAATAATGCCTTTCCGAAATACGACGATGCGATGACGGTGTACAAGGCGCTGCTAACACGCCTGACGGCCGATATTGTTGCTTTGAATGCATCAGATGGCGTAGGTTCGGCTGACCAGGTATATGGTGGTGATATCGACGCGTGGAAAAAATTTGCATATTCCCTGGCCTTGAAAATGGGGATCACCATTGCGGATGTAGATGATGCGACAGCTAAAGCAACGATCGAGGCCGCTGCACAGAATGTGTTTAAATCCAATGATGATAATGCTTATTTCGGTTATACATCATCGCCTCCCTATGTCAATCCTATTTATAACTTCATGGTCTTAGGCGCGAGAATCCAGGATTTTGTAGGTTGTACGACGTTCGTAAATCAACTACAATCGGATAATGACCCGAGATTGCCGCTGTATTTTACAACGGATGCCGATAC
>DASZOW010000196.1:0-16486 GCA_035550615.1 Puia sp. | reverse complement strand
AAAATTTTGATCCGCAATGAGCGATACGCAAGATATTCGTACCGAGAAACTAATAAAATTCGAAAAGTTCATCGACCAGTATTATCATTCCATCTTTGCGGGTGTACAAAAACTTGCCGGCCCCGCCGATAACCTGGTACTCGAAAAGCTGACGGTAGAGATCTTCGTCGATCTCTGGGAAAATGCCGAAGAAGTCTTCAAACCACTGCGCAAACCCGCCTTCATCTACAAGCTCCTGGTCAAACACGTCGTCGAATATCTCAAAAAAAAGGGCGACGAAGGCCAGTTGCTCCTCCTTCAAAATACGCTGCTTATCGACCCCGATCAATTCGCCTGATCATTACCGTCCCCCCCGCACCTATCTCCTCACTACCACCGGCCACCCATTGACCCACGCCAACCGCTCGATCCGCAGCTTCGACCGCCCCCGGTCACTCGCATCATAACCGTGAAAAACAAGCCAGTCGCCATCCGGAAAAGAAACCACCGCACAATGCCCTACCCCATACCAGTCCTTGTCTCCCTCCAGCACCAACGACCCGCCGCCAAGTACCATTGCCGTCCCATCCCGGTCGAGATAAGGCCCCTGGACCGCCGCCGATCGCCCCACCATCATCTTATAGGTACTCTTCTCGCCGCGGCAACAATAATCCCAAGATACGAATAGATAGTAATAATTGTCTTTTTTACATATAAAAGGCGCCTCGATAGCCGCATCCCCCGCCGCCGTATCCGGGATCACCGGGCTACGCGGCCGCGCCGCAATCGTAAACCACTGCTCCGGCTCTGCCACCCGGCGAAGATCAGCCGCCATCCTCACCAGCTTTATCCCACCCCAAAAGGACCCCAACGCCAACCACGCCTCCCCCCTCTCATCGAGGACCAAATTAGGATCGATCGCATTCCACATATCGCGACCCGGCACGCTCTGGACCACCTTCCCCTGATCCTCCCAACGAAAATCCGCCGAATGCGGATCGAGCGTCTTGTTCACAGCCACCCCGATAGCAGACGTATTCTTCCCAAAAGCAGAAACCGCATAGTACAGGTAGTAGCAGCCGTTATGATAGCTGATATCCGGCGCCCAGAAGAAACCCCTGAACCCCGGCACCGTGGCTGTCGTCCACGCCGGCGGCGTCGAAAAAACAGCCGGCAACGCCGTCCAATGCTGCCTGTCCCTCGAAGCCCAAACCGCAATGCCCCGCCCGGTACAAAACACATAATAGGTACTGTCCTGCTTGATCATCACCGGATCATGAACAGGCGGCATGATCACCTCCCCGTCCGGCAAGACTTGCGCCTCCCGCAAGGCCCTACCTGCCGCCTGCCCAAACGCCGTTTGCCCAACCAATAAAAGCGCTCCCTGGCAAAGCGCCAGCAGCAGTATCATTCTTTTTTTCCCCATGTCGCCGTCCCCGTATTTGTTAACCCCGTAAAAATAATCGTGCTTTTCTTATTCTCCCAGTCACGGCCCGGCTGCACGAACAGCTTATCCACCCGGCCACTGCCGTAACTCAACGTCAGCCACGGCGCCGCATAGCTCCAACTCCCCCCATTGAACGTCCCGTCCGCCGCAATACTCAACGTCGTCGAGAGCTGAAGGTCCGGCGACACCTGCTGATCCGCATAACCCGGCACCACCTGGTATTTCAGATCGATCTGCTCCCAGTTACCCGTAATCGCCGAAACGCCCACCGTCGAATCTCCCTCCCCCGCATATCGCTCCGGCGAAGCCACCGGCCAGCCGTCGGCCGTCCAGAACAGCTTGCGCACATGCAGGTCCATATAGTTGTAGTCCACGCTCGGCCGCCCCTGGTGCGCGATAAAATAGTGGCCGCCGCCGTCATCGAAGACGGTACAATGCGAAGTCCCCTGCCATCCCCCATGCCCATTGAATTTGTAAGGTGCGATGATCATCGGGATATGGTCGACATTCGAATTGACATCGACGCCGCCATAATCGTAAAAAGGCCCGGTAGGATTATCCGCCCTTGCCACCCGCACATTGTATTTTGTCGTCAGCCAGTCGTACGCCATAAACAGAAAATATTTCTGCAACGTCGGCTGATAGATGATCTCCGCCCCCTCGATATTCCCATTATATTGCCCGTTCGTAAAGCCCCGGTTCGCGATCCGCTTTCCCACATCCCCCGGCGCAAGCGTCAGCCCCGTCGCCGGATCGAGCTGGACGATATAGATGCCATCGTATGCCGACCCATAATACATATACTGCTGACCGCCCGGCGTCACCAGCACGGTCGGATCGATAGCATTGGTCATCGGCTGCGAGCAGGACGACGTCACCACCAATCCCCGCTGCGTCCACGGCCCCTCGGGCTTCGTGGCGGTGGCCAACCCTATAGCGCTCAGTTTGCAGGTCGCCGACGACAGGCAATAATAAAGCCGCAGCTCCGATCCCACCTGGATGATGTACGGCGCCCAAAGCCCCGTATTCGGCGTCCCGCCGCCCGAAACAATATACTGCGAAGCGATGCCCGGGATTCCGTTGAAAGCCCAGCCCACAAACTGCCACTGCACGAGGTCCGCCGATTTGCGCAGCTGGATGCCCGCGGGCGGCGTGGCGCCATAAGCCACATCCGTGCTATAACAATAGTATTCCCCGCCAATCTTCTTGATGCTCGGGTCATGCACATTATAAGGCCCCCATTTGGCATAGTCCGCCAGCGGCGCAACATCAGGATAAGTGTCCTCGATAGAATTGATGTCGAACGCCACCGGCGGCTTGGGCCCCGTCGAACCGGTATCCGAAGAAGAAGACCCGCCGGCCGGCGCCGATCCCTTCTTACACCCGATACCTGCCAACAGCAAAAAAACAAAAAGGTACTTCATGATAATTTGATATTTACCCCGTGCCGGATTTTCGTCCGCACGCTCCGAATCGCCAAACCCCGCCCCGTTCCCGGCCCCCGATCACCATCCCGGATTTTGTTGAACCCCCGGATTGGCCTGGATCTCCGCGAGCGGGATCGGCATATACTCCCTGCCGGGGAAATACGTATTGAACTCGGGATCACGCGCCTTCAGCGCCGCCAGCTTCGCCGGGTCCTGCAACCACCCCCATCGCACGATATCCTCGAATCGCCGTCCCTCCAGTCCAAATTCCAGGAACCGCTCATGCGCCAGCTGATCCCGCATCTGCTGCTGCGTCATATTGGGCCGCGTAACGGCGAGATCGGCAAGCCCGGCCCGCGCCCGTACCATCTGGATGTAAGGATACGCCTGGCTCGTCTGCCCCAGCTCGTTGAGACATTCGGCATAATACAGGAGCACATCGGCATACCGCATCATCCGGTAGTTGATCCCGCTCTGGAACGCCGCCGGCGTAAACTCGTTCGGATAAAATCCATCATTCTCATATTTTCGGCAGAAGACCTCCGAATCATTCGCCCCATACACCGCCTGGAACGACTGCCCATAAACCTTCATCGTCGGCGTATTATAGAACATCGTCGCATAAAGCCGCGGGTCCACGAGGGAATCCTTGGTCTTCTCCTGCAAAAATTCATAGTACAAAGCCTTTGTCGGCTGCACGTCGCCGTAGGCAAAGTTGCGCGGACCGAACGTCACCGCCCTTGCCTCATATTTCCCCCACGTCGGATCGGGATCATTGGGCCCCCAGCCGTCCGCCGTCCCACCCACCGTCCTCGAGAACTGCACCTCGAAGATCGACTCCGCGTTGTTCTCATCCTGCTCCGTAAAGTTGTCGTGATAATTAGGCGTCAGCGAGTAGATGCCCAGGTTGATCACATTCAGGAACTGCTGGGCCGCCTGTGCATACTGCTTGGTGAAAAGATAGGTCTTGCCGAGAAAGGCCATCGCGGCGCCCTTGGTGGCCCGGCCGACCTGCCCCTGGTCGGGTCCCGTGACATTCGCGTAGGACACCGGCAACAACCCGACAGCCGTCTGAAAATCGGCGATCACCTGCGCATACACCGAATCCTGCGGGCTCTGATGGACATAATAGCCGGCCGAGCTCTGCGCAATCGTCAGCGGCATCGGGACATTCCGGTAGATCGACGCCAGGTGAAAATAATAAAGACCCCGCAGAAAATACGCCTGCCCGAGGATTCTGTCACGCAATGCTGTGTCCATAGCGATGGCCGGCACATTCTCGATCACCTGGTTGGCGCGGAACACGCCCTGGTAATAATCCTGGAACGGCGCCTGCGCCGCAAAACCGTTGACGTCCAGTGCAAACTTGCCGCAGTTATAGATCTCGTTCCACGGGCTGTTACTCATCGCGTCATCGCCGCGTGTATTTAGAACCACATGGCTGAACCGCATATAGGTGCCGTCCATTAACAGGCTGCCATACACGGAGTTCCCCGCATTCAACGCATCGGAGGCCGTTTCCCAAAAGGTCTGCGCCGTCTGTTGATTCGGATTCGTCTGCTGCAACTGCTTGCTGCACCCCGACAAAACCGCCAGACCGATTAATATAGTAAGTACATAAATGTGCCGGGAATCCGCTGTCGAAAAATTAGCGGATTCCGGCAAACCGCTAATGTCTGTCCTATCGGACGAAGCCTTCTTCGTCGGCTTCATAAAACACTGCTTCATAAAAAATTTTTTTTGTTGTAAATACCTCGCTGCCTCGCAAGCTTGTCGGCTCGATCACGAAGCCGGTCAGAATCCCACCTGTACGCCGAACATAAATGTCCGCGGATTGGGGAAGGAACCATAATCGAACCCGCGGCTAAAAAGACCGTCGCTGATGATATCCGGGTCATAGCCCTTGTATTTCGTAAAAGTGAGCAGGTTCTGACCCGACACATAGATGCGGGCGCTGCTGATCACGCGCGTATGATGTAACGCCGCCGCCCGGAACGTGTAGCCGATCTCCGCATTCTGCAGCTTCACGTATGATCCGCTCTGTATCCACCGGTCGGAAGGGCCGTCATTGCCGTTCGGATCGCCGATCACCGGCCGTGGGACATTGGTGTTGGTATGCGAAGGCGTCCAGTAATTGAGTTCATCGGTGGAGTGGTTGGTATATTGCCCGGCCATCAACGTTTGATAAAGCCCGTTGATGATCTTATTGCCGCTGTTACCGTCGAAGAAGACCGACGCGTCAAAAGCCCCGTACGAAACCCCCACATTCAGTCCATAATATAATTTCGGGATCGCCGAACCCAGGTAGGTCTGATCCAGCGCATTGATCGTATCGTTGCCATCGACGTCCTTGAATTTCAGATCCCCCGCCGCCGCATTCGGCTGGATGGCGTGTTTCTGCACATCGGCGACACTCTGGAAAAGCCCTTGCGTTACATAGCCATAGATCTGTCCCACTTCATGCCCGACCTCCGTCTTGCTCTCCGCGCCATAGATCGGGGCGTTGATCCCGCCGAGTTGAAGCACCTTGTTATGCAGGGTATGCGCATTGGCGTCTATCGTTAGACCGAACCTGCCGATCGTCTTTTTCCACGTGGCGCTGAATTCCAGGCCGCTGTTGCGCATCGAAGCCGCATTCACATAAGGGACGTTTGTTGCGCCTACGGAAAGGCCGATGGGCGGTTGGGCAATCAGGTCCTTATCCGTGTTGACAAAATATTCCGCCGTAAACAGCAGGCTGTTGTTGAAAAACCCGAAGTCCAGCCCCACATCGGACGTCACCTTGGTCTCCCATTTCAACGTGGGGTCGGCCACCTGCGTCTGGATGGCCCCCGGCGCCAGGTACTGCGTGCTGCTCCCCGGCGTAGTCGCAAACAGGTAGCTTGCATTCCGGTTGATATAGGTCGTATAGGCATAATAGCCCGGGAAATTCTGATTCCCCAGTGTTCCATAACCGCCGCGCAGTTTGAGGAAGCTGATGACGCTGGGCAGATGGACAAATTTTTCGTTGGTGATATTCCACGCGCCGGCCACCGATCCGAAATTGCCCCAGCGATGTTCGGGCGAGAACTTCGAAGACCCATCGCGCCGCCCGTTAAAAGTGAGCAGGTAGCGATCGTCGTAGTTGTAGTTGACGCGACCGAGATACGAATCCATTGTCGCCTTGTTCTCGCTGCTCGTGACCGAAGCCGAGGTCGGATCGCCGTTGTTGAAGCTAAGATAATAAGGCGGCGTAAACCCCGATTCCAACCCCGTCATATTTTGCAGATCGTCTTCTTCGTAGGTTGTACCGGCCAGCAGTTCGAGCCGGTGTTTGCCCGCCGTGAACTTATAAGAAAGCGTGTTCTCCACCAGGGCGGTGTACTGGGCGCCGCGCGAATCCGTCAGATAGGATGTCGCGTTGGTATAATACCAGCCGAGATCGTATTGCGGCTCAAAAAAGAAATCGCGGGTCTCCGTCCGGTCGTATACCAGGTTCAGCTTGTATTTAAGATTCTTCACCGGTTCCAGCTCGACCCAGGCGTTGCCCAGGAAACGGTCCCTGTTGCTATAGCTGTTCATCAGGTTGTTCATCCCGATGACATTCAGCATGATCGCCTTTTGCGTCGTCTCGTTGGTGCCGCCGAAACCGCCGAGCCGGGAGGAGTCATAGACCGGGACTGTAGGGATGGCGCGGTCCAGGTCGACGATCTCATTGCCGATGTTGGGGTGCAGATGCGGGTACGTGATGTTTTGCTTGTGCGACTGCGTAAACGCAAACCGGCCGCCGAAGCTCAGGATACCCTGTTTGCTTTGAATGCTGGCGTTCACGTTGTAACGGTTGTATTTAGGTTCGCCGGGACCGCCGCGGATCGTGGCCGTATTGTCGAAATAGTTCAGCGAGACATTATAGGAAGTGTTTTGACTGCCGCCTGAAAAGTTCAGGTCATGGTTCTCGATGATGCCCGTCTTGAATGCCGCGTCCTGCCAGTTCGTATTGATATTGCTGATGTACTGCGGCGAGCTCGGGTCGTTGGCTGCGGCCAGTGGCAATCCCGCGTTCGTTTCAGCCGCATCCGTGATCTGTTGATATTGCACTCTATTTGTCAGTGGGAGCTTTTTTGTTATGGTCTGTGCGCCTAGATAGGCGCTGTAAGACAGTTTAAGCGGTCCCGCCTTACCCTTTTTCGTCGTGATGATGATGACGCCCGCTGCCGCCCGGGAGCCATAGATGGCGCCGGCCGAGGCATCTTTCAGCACCTGGATGCTCTCGATGTCGTCGATCGGAAAATCATATGGCGCCTCGTTGACGATCGGGACCCCGTCGATCACAAAAAGCGGGTTGTTGTCATTGAGGCTGCTGATCCCGCGGATCTTGATATTGACAAAGCTGCCCGGTTCGCCCGAGCCCTGGACGCTGACGCCGGCCACCTGGCCCTGGAGGCTTCTCGCCACGTCGTATGTCGCCACCTTTTCCACGTTGCCCACATTGACCACGCCTACCGATCCCGTAAGATCCGATTTCTTCACCGTGCCATAGCCGATGACTACCACGTCGTTCAGCTGGCTGTTCTCCGCCAGCAGCTTTATCGAAATAAAGCTTTGATTTCCTACTGTGATCTCTTGTCCTACGTAGCCGATATACGAGATCACCAGGACCGAGTTTGCGTCGGGCACGTTGAGCGAGAACTCGCCGGCCGTGTTCGTGATGGTGCCGATGCTGGTGCCTTTGACCACGACGCTAACCCCTTCCAGCGGGGCGCCGGTGCCGCTGACGATTCTTCCGCCCACTTTCACAAAAGCGTATGGGCTATTGTCGGGGATCATTACATAGCTCGGGTAGAAGGTACGCGTTGCAGGCTTCTTGCTCAGGATGATGTAGTTGTTTACCTGTTCGAAATGGATGTCCTCGGGGAGCAGCTCGCTCAGGACCTTGTGGAGCTCTTCGTCTTTTACATCCAGTGATACCCGGCGCGATGCCCCGATCAGCTCCGGGCTATACACGAACCGCGCCTGGGACTGTTTCTCCAGCTCGGCAAAAACAGTCTTGATCTCCTGGTCCGACACCTTGAGCGTGACCCTCTTGTCCAGCAACCGCTGACCGCTCGAGTCGTTCGCATACGCGCAGAAGACGAGCATTAGAAGTAGCAGGGGGATTAGTGAGATCTTCATAATGGCAATAGCAATTTGACAACCCAATTGTTTTTTCATACTTTACAATCGTTTTGGTTTTCTAAAATGGAGAGGCCGAAACTGGCTGGCAATGGTCGCAACATTGTCAGCCGCTTTTTTATCATTACTTACAGCCGCCGCCGCGCGTAGAAACGACGATGGTCCCGTCGATCGATTCATACGTGGCGCCGATGGCCTTACAGATAATGTTCAGTTTGTCGAAGAAGGGTTCGTTGCCCATGGTCACGGACAGGCTGCAGCCCGAGACACTTTCCTCGTCATAGATGATAGGGATGCCATAAAGCGTCTGTAGCCGGTGAAAGACCGTGGACAGCGGTGTCGAATTGAACATCAGCGCAGTGTCCCTCACCCCTGTCAAAGGCTGTGGCCGGTCCGTAATGGAGCGGTCGAGCCGGTCTTCCGCGGGATCGTAGGTGATCTGTTGGTTGGGTGTCAGGATGGCCCCGTCGGCTAGATCCGTCTTCCGGTAAACAGAGACCTTGCCCGTGCTGACCGCTACGATGGTCCGCTTGCCCTTGCCCGAACTGATCCGAAAGCTCGTGCCGAGGACCTTGGTGACCAATTGACCCGTATATACATAGAAAGGACTGGACGCGTCGTGCGCAATATCGAAAAAAGCCTCACCCTCCAAAAACACCTCCCGGCGATGTCCATGTCCCCTCGCCGCAGAACCCCGTCCCGCCATCATACCGTTGCCCCCCGCCGTCCCACCGGATTGTCCCTCTGCTCCTGCCGCCGCACCTCGCCCGACGACCCCGCCAGGTCCCCCCGCCGTCCCACCAGCTTGTCCCGATGCCAAATCCTCCAGCTTCTCGGGGTAATAAAGTCTGCTGCCGGGTGAGAGCCTTACCGTGCTGCCATCGGGCAGTACGAGGATATGAACCGTATTCGTGTTCTCCGCATGTTGCAGCATCGGGACCGTCTTGTGTTCGGCAAGAAAGGTCCGCAACCCATCGTCCTGTTGGCGGTGTAAATAAGATCGGAGCGCCCATACAAAGATTGCGATGCCTGCAAAGATCGCCGCCGCGGCCCATGCCCGTCCGGAGCGGTGCGAGCCCATGTTGAATTTCCTACTTCCCCGCGTGTACATGTCGAATTTGCCCGTCCCCGGCCCGCTCTCCATCCCCGGCCCGTTTCCCGGTCGCGGCCCGTCCTCCTGCTGTATGCCCAGATTGAAATGGCCATGACGCAATTTCTCGAGCACCCGCGATATCTCTTTGTCGACGGCCTCGTCGGCAAGCGGCCGCAGGTTCAGTTGCAGCGCATAGATAATAGCCTTTGCCTGATTGATCAGTTCTCCCTTTTCCGGATAGCGTGAATGCCAGTCGCGCCAAAAATCCGCCTCCAGCGTATCGCCCTTGAGCACCCAGTCGCGGAACGAGCTGGAAAAAAGCAGGTCCTCGAGCGTGTTGTATCCGTCATTTCCCATAGTACATAGTTAGGTACTACACATAAAGACCGGACAACAAAATATCTACTGGATTTTGTGAAGTTTTTTTTCGCCCGCACGCTCGCCCGCTCCCTCAAGGCCACGCCCCGCGTTTCCCGACCTGCCGCCCCGATCGGTTCCCTCGGCCACGCCAAGCCTGTCTCCGCCCCCGGCCTACCTGCCCCCCCGGCCCCCCCCCACCTAAAAAAGCAGCGGCAGCAAATGCGGGAACCAAAAGGCCTTCTTCGGACTAACCCTTCGTAATTTTCGCAGCGCATCGTGCAGCAGGTTATACACCGACTGGCGGTTCAGAGACATGATCTCGGCAATCTCCTCGACATCCGCGTCCATATAAAACCGGAGATAGATCACCTCCTGCTGACGCCGCGTAAGCCCCGCCAGCACCTTGCGCATCTTCCTCGCCAGTTCCGCCAGGTGCTCCTCGCGGATGAGATCGTTCTCGAGCGGCTGCGCCCCATTGAAAAGATGTTCGAAATGCCCTTCCCCCGGATGATTGAAATGCCGGCTGCGACTGATAGCCCGCGTAAGATTATGCCTGAGGGATTTTAGAAGATAGTATTTGACAAAAGAAGTCTCGCTGATCGATAAGCGGTTCACCCAAAGCGTGAGGAAAAGATCCTGGATACAATCCTTGACCAGCCCTTCATCGCCGGTGAAACGCGTGCCGTAGCTATAAAGGTCCTGGTAATGCGCCCGCATCAATCCACTGAACGCATCCGCGTCCCCATTGCGGAACCTATTCCAAAGCAGAAGATCTTCGTCCAGGAGATTTACCGAACCCATAGCAGTCGTTAGACTACTAAATTACGAATAAATGTAAAAATTACAAGTCCAAAACCGCCCATCCTCGCGCGCAGGCATCCTACACGTGCCGGATCCCGCCCATCCCGCCCCCGCGGATCCCCCCTCCCCCTCACAGATCGGCCAGATCGATGATATGATTCTGCAGCGCAAACCGGATCACCCCCGCTATATTCCTCGCCCCTATCCGCCTGGTGATATTGCTCCTGTATTGCTCGACCGTCCGCTCGGAAAGGAACACCTGCCCGCTGATCTCCCGCGCCGTCTTCTGTTGACAGATCAGCCGGATGATCTCTATCTCCTTGGGCGAGAAACCCGTATTCGCCACCATCAGCCGCGGATGCTCCTCCTCCGGAAAAACGCGATGGATGATATGCGTCCGCGCCTCCCGGCAGAAATATTCCTTACCCTCGAGCAGCACTTGCACCGCCTTGACAAACTCATCGTCATCCTCGCTCTTCACCAAATAACCATGCACGCCCGCATTGAACATCTTGAGCACCGCAGCAGAATACGCATTAAAAGAATACGCCAGTATCCTCGCCGCCGGACACCGGTATTTGATCTCCCGGACCACCGCATCACCGGACACATCGGGCAGCACCACGTCTACGATAACCAGCTGCGGCGGATGTTTGACGGCCAGGCTCGTCCCCGCGGATCCCGTGTTGGCATGCATGAATTCCTCGAACCGGTCCCCGACCAGCAAACGTATCCCGTTGACGATCATGTTGTGATCATCGATCACCAGGATGGAATGATATGGTTTCGCTATTTCGTTCATAATGTATCGAAGTTGTTCCGCCCGCCAGCGGGATCCAAATAAAGATAGAATACCCATTCGGCCATGCATTCCTCAGCTCGAAAACCCCATTTAACGCATTTACCCTTTCCCGGATGTTCTGCAACCCGATGCCCGGCGTGGCGACGCCCGAAGCCTTTGCGTTTTCATCTGCCAAATGCTGCATCGAATCCTTTCCATCTGCCGAATTCCGCATCGAACCCCTTCCATCTGCCAAATTCCGCATCGGGTCCATGCCCTTTCCATCGTCCGAATAACGCAATTGCAGACGCGGCCCCACCGCTATCAGCTCCACCGTGATGCGGTTACAACCCGCATGCTTCACCGAATTGCCGATCAGCTCCTGGATAATGCGGCTGAGATGCGTATGCTGGATATGGCTCAATAACCTGTCCCCATTCTCCGTCTTCACGCTAAAGTCGATACCTGTAGCCGCCTTGAGTTTTTCGAGCAACGCTGCACTTTCTTTCGCCAGACCCGAAACCGTACCTAGCTGGTTCGATTTAAGATCGTAGGCGATCCCCCTAACCTCATCCATGATCCTGCCGATATGCGCCTTGAGTTCCAGGAGCCGGTCGCTGCCATGGTCGTCCATTTCTTTTTTGACCAGCGCGTTGGCATATAGTAGCATGGGCCCTACCGCGTCGTGAAAGTTACGCGCCAGACCCAGTTTCACGTTCAGCAACCGTTGCCGCTGCCGCCATCGACTGATGCCAAAAATGACGGCTCCCGCAATGATCAGCAGCGAGAGCAGAAAGAAAAGATAAAAATTGAATTGCTCGGCCCGGCGCTTTTTTTCTTCGGACCGGATGATCTCCGCGTGCGCATTGTCCGCTTCGGCCAGCGCATATAGATTATTGTCGCGGTCGGATGCCACGAGATAAAAGGCCGAATCCCTCAGCTGATAGGCCTTTTTGAGTTGCCTGTAGGCCTCCTCGTAGTGGCCTTCTTCCCCGAGCAGGTAGCCGTCGCTGGCGATCAGGAAAACACTGTCCGACGTCGATTCCCGGTCGTTTGCTCCTATGCCGCGTAACAGTTGCAGATAATGCCTGACACTGTCCGTCTTATGTCGATCCGTATAAAATTCCACCGCCATGGAATACAACCCGCCCAGATAATCCGCCCGCATGCCCTCGGGGAAGGCCGTATCCCTTATATTTTCGATAGCCGTACAAAGCAGCCGCCCGGCCTCTGCCCACCGATGTCTGTATACACAAAGCTCATAATCGATGCTATGATCCAGGTAGTCGAAGTGCGGCCGGTAGGCAGCATATTTCGGCAGGTATTTATCAGAAGCACGCATCTTTCCCAACAAGGCCCGCGCCAGCTCGGAGGCCACTTTCATGTTCACCGTATCGCCCATTTTGTGATAGGACAGGACGGCTACTTGCAGGATGCTCAGCGCCACAAAGGCCTGCTCCGTGCTTAGTTTATTCGCGGAGGCAGCGGCGGGCATGCCCCTGAGTACCGTCGATAGCCCCTGGTATTTCAGCGCCGCCCTTTTATAGTCGTGATTGTTGTAGTAGAGGACGATGGCAAACATATCCGCATGCGAAAGCCCGGCTTTCTCGAAAAGACCCGCGCGGATCCTTTCCTCATTGTTCTTTTCCGCATAATATACCGCGCTGCCCATCTTCTTGGTATTATAGGCATTGAGCGCCAGATAGGTATAGTAGTAGGCTTTGTGCCGCCCCGGCCGTATATCCGCAAACGCGATGTCGCGGTAGGTCTGGAGCCATTCCGGTAAGCTGTCTTCCTGTTCCAGGAACGGCGCTATCGAATCCACAGCCCGCAGATAATCCGTATCTTTTAGCAGCAGCGTCTGTCTTTCCCTCGCCAGGCTCACGAGCCGGGAACGTAGGGAGTCCGCCCGCTGGCCTCGGGCCCCGACCCACAAAAGGCACAGATAAACAACCCGGCAGATCAGCCGGTAAGATAGCCGCATAGTAGAGGTTATAGACTAAATGTAAATAGAAAATAGTACTTGTTCTACTATAATTGCGGGAAATTCAACACTTTTTTGTCCTTCCTCGCGGCTAGACTATCTTTCCCCGGCCAGAAACCCATAACGACTTGAAAGAATTTATAGAGTCCTATTATTCACAGGTCTTTAGCGCCGTAACCCGCTTAGCCGGTCTCAGCGAACAGGAAGAGATCGACAAGCTGACCACAGAGATCCTCGACGACCTGTGGCAAAGAAAAGCGGCGTTGGATGCCGAATCCCGAAAAGGCGTTTTCATCTACAGGATCGTGCTGACCCATGTATTCTCTTACCTCAAAGCCAGCGGACAGGACGAAAAGCTCAGCTTCCTCCAAAAGATCCTGCCCATCGCCCCCGACCTGCGCGAACCATAATGCCCGAACCCCAAATGCCCCGGCCGGCCCTACCGCCCCCGCGGCTCAACCTGCCATCTGGTTCCCTGCGGCGACCCCTACCGCCCCTACCGCCCCCGGGCGGCCTCCCCTGCCGGCGAAGCCATCCCCCTAAAACGAAATCCCCCTGCCAGCCGAAGCCAGCAAGGGGTGTTGTTGGTGTAGTGTAACTTATTTCGCGTGAATCCCTTTCTTAAAAAATTTCTTCACGATAAAACTGGTCGCGATCCCAGCCACCATCTTGAGCAGACTCGTCTTCATATCGGAGCGGCCCGAAAAAAGATGGCTGAAGAGATTCCTCACCAGGTTAGCCGGCTTCAACCGGTCCGCCAGCTCCGCCACCCTGTTTCGCATATGCTGCTCGTTCACATAGTTCTGGTGTTCCAGATCGCGTATCGCTTCCCGTAATTGCTCGATAGTAGTGATCTTCGTCATACCGCTATTTGAGAATTTTCCGGATCAGCATGTTGCTGAAGGGGTCTTTCAACCATTTGCCCCGCCGGGCAAAGATCACGAGCGCCACCATAGTGTAAAAACCGCCCATGATAAAAAACCCGTAATAGCTCTTGCCGATCCAATCGCCGATCAATAATGCAAATCCAATACTGAAGACGATGACCACAAAGGATACTATAACGATCATGGCCAGCCCCGCCACCAGCTCTCCCGACACATCCGCAAGACTCTCGATCCCCTTGTATTTCCACAAGGTGGTCCGGGTCTCGATAAAATCACCGGCATCCGAGAGTAATATGTCTATATCCGTCTGTTCTTCTTGCATGGTATCAGGACATGGAAGAGTTCTTCGTTCTGCTAAAGCTGCCTTTTACCCCGTCCACGACGTCGTTGAATTTATCTTTCACCGTATCCCCGAAACTGGACAGGCTATCACCCATCTCGTTTCCCTTCTCCACGATCCTCCTGCGCGTCTCCGAACCCTTGTCGGGAGCCAGCAAAATACCCAATGCACCGCCGATCGCTGCACCGGCGATGAACCCTAGTAAGATTTTTGATGTGTTGTTCATAAACTTTGATTTTTGATGAGTGCCTCATCTCGGTAATAAAAAATCCTTGCCATTTTTTTCAAAAGGGGAAATCGTCTCACCCTCGCCGTTTATGTGCAAAAAATTCTACATTATGAGCAGTAAAACGGCTGAATCCCCCAGTCTACCAATGAAATACCGCGGTCGGGATTATGGTATCATTCTGGTGGTACCTTCGAATAACCTGCACATTATCCATTAACAATAAACCCGTGATGATAGATGCAAAACGGAACGATCCTGCAGTACTTCCATTGGTATTATCCCAACGATGGAAGTCTATGGAAAAAGCTGGCTTCGGAGGCGGGACGATTGGCAGACATGGGATTTACCGCGATCTGGCTGCCCCCCGCCAGCAAAGGGACCAATGGCGGATACTCCGTCGGCTATGACATCTACGACCCCTATGACCTCGGAGAATTCGACCAAAAGGGCTCCGTACGTACAAAATACGGCTCCAAAGCCGAGCTGCTGGCCGCTATCGATGCCGTCCACAAAGCCGGTATGCAGGTGTATGTAGACATCGTCCATAACCACCTCGCAGGCGCCGACGAACCGGAACTGATCAAGGTTCGCAAAGTAGACCCCGAGGACAGGACCAAATTCATCAGCGAGCCTTTCGACATCGAGGCCTACACGCGGTTTACCTTTCCCGGAAGAAAAGGGAAATATTCCCCGTTCGTCTGGGACTTCAAATGTTTTACCGGTGTCGATTATGATAACAAGACCAGGGAGACCGCCATCTATAGCATCCTCAACGACTATGGAGAAGGCTGGGAGGAGGTGGTCGACGACGAAAAAGGCAACTACGATTATCTCATGTATGACGACATCGAATTCCGCAACCCTTATGTTCGCGACGAGCTGAAGAAGTGGGGCGAATGGCTATATGGAGAGGCTGGTTTCGACGGCGTCCGCATCGATGCCGTAAAACATATCTCGCCGGATTGGGAGAATGAGTGGCTGGATCACATGCGCGGCTTTACCGGCAAGAATTTCTTCGCAGTGGGCGAGTATTGGGCGCCGGGCAATCTTCCGCTGCTGCTGAAATACATCGATGCCACGCAGGGCCGGATGTCGCTCTTCGATGCCTCGTTGCATCACAATTTCGAAGCCGCCTCCAAACAGGGACGCGACTACGATCTGACGACGATCTTCAACGATACCCTCGTGGCGGCTCGTCCCGATCTGGCGGTTACCGTGGTAGATAATCACGACACCCAGCCCCTGCAGTCGCTCGAAGCGCCCATTACGCCCTGGTTCAAACCGCTGGCCTATGCCTTGTTGCTGCTGAGAGATACCGGCTACCCTTGCGCCTTCTTTCCTGACCTTTATGGAGCAAAATACACCGACAAGGGGCATGATGGTAAGGATTACGAGATCTATCTGCCCGGAGTGGAGAATATCGAAAAGCTCCTGCAAGCCCGGAAAAAACTGGCGTATGGACCGCAGAGGGACTATCTCGATCATGCCAATTGTATCGGCTGGACAAGAGAGGGGGACGCCGAACACCCCGGCTCGGGTTGCGCCGTACTCATGAGCAATGGCGACCCGGGCTTCAAGACCATGGAGATCGGAAAAGTGCATGCCGGGAAGGTATTTGTAGATCTCCTCGGCAAATGTCCCGATAAAGTGACCATCGATGCGGACGGCAAAGGCGAGTTCCATGCCGCCGGCTGCGCCGTATCTGTTTGGGTCCGCGAGGACGCGTAACCTCGGATCCGACCCGATGAAAACCGGAAGCCTGTCCAAGAGACCCCGACCCAACCCAATGAAAACTCCGGGAGGAGGATGACATTATGAAAACAAGGATCAACCCATTTACAGGTACAAGTGACCTGCGTATACGCGTAGGATATGGCACGGCCTTTTTCCTGCTATTGCTTTCCTATATCCTGACCTTATATGCTAATTCCGAGCTATTGAAAGAAGCGCGTCTCGTTGGCTATTCCAACCGCATCATCACGGACGAGCAGATGGCTTCCATGACGG
>DASZOW010000195.1:0-6863 GCA_035550615.1 Puia sp. | reverse complement strand
GTAGACGAGATCCGCCCCGTCTACCAGCAGCTGATGAATTATTTGCAGCTCCCTACCGGCGCGGGGGAAGGGCAATACTTCGACTTCGATCTCTCGTCGTTCGTCAACCGTTTTGACCTGGGCATGTCCATGGTGCTCAATGTGCTCAAGGTGCTGGAACAGGAAGATCTGCTGACCTTTCAACAACAGATATATCTTCCCGCGCGGCTGCAATTTGTCGCGGGAAAAGAAGCGCTTTTTGAGTTTGGCCATGATCACCCGGCGTTGGAACCTCTCATCCAGGCTCTTTTGCGAAATTACCAGGGGATCCTCGACATGCCCGTCTCTATCCGCGAACGCCAGCTTGCCCACCTGACCCATCAGGATCCCGCAGCGGTGACGGCGGCCATCGCCCAGCTGCAGGCGTATCATCTTGTAGACTATACGCCGGCAAAGGATACTCCCCAGCTCCATTTTTTCCGGGACCGCCCCGCCGCGGATGAATTGTATATCGATCCGGTGCAATACCGGACAAGAAAGGAACAATATGCAACCCGTATTCGGGCCATGCTCCGCTATTTACGTTTGGAAGAAGAATGCCGGAGCCGCTATCTGGCGCATTATTTCGGGGACAAGGACGCCGGGGACTGCGGGATCTGTGACAATTGCCTGCGAAGACGTTCGGCCGCAGGCGCCAAAGACCGCCCTTCCCGTCCGACGCCGGGTTCCTCAGGACGCGGTCGTCGCTAATAGCTGTCTGATTTGCTCCTCCAGCTCTTTTAAGCGTTTTTCCATCTCGGGCAGGGTGCGGCTGATCGCCTGGGCCCTTAACGCGCTGGTATACTCAAAGGCCGGCGAACCCGTGACGGCGCCCCCGCGGGACTTGATCGATTTGGTAACGCCGCTCTGTGCATTGATCCGCGCGCCGTCCGCAATATGCACATGGCCGACGATCCCGGCCTGACCGCCGATCATGACCCCGCTGCCTACCTTGGTGCTGCCGCTGACGCCGGCCTGGGCTGCAATGACGGTATGTTCACCGATATCTACATTGTGCGCGATCTGGATCAGGTTGTCCAGCTTGGCGCCCGTCCGGATCAGGGTCGATCCCATGGTAGCCCGGTCGATGGCCGCATTCGAGCCGATCTCGACATAATCCTCGATCACTACATTTCCGATCTGCGGCACTTTCTTATAGCTCCCGTCCGCCTGTGGCGCAAAGCCAAAGCCGTCTCCGCCGATCACCGCCCCGGCATGGATCGTCACATGTTTACCCACGACACAGTGATGATAGATCCTGACGCCCGGATGCAGGACCGTATGATCGCCGATCCGGACATTGTCGCCGATATAGACCTGGGGATAGATCTTGACATGATCGCCGATGACCGCTCCTTCTCCGATATAAGCAAAAGCACCTATAAAGACCTTATCGCCGATCTTCGCGGACGACGCCCGGTAGGATGGCTCCTGTATGCCGGTGAGCTGCTGCGCCATGACCTCCTGGTATTTGGTCAGCAGGTTGGCAAAGGCCGAGTAAGCATCCGGCACGCGGATCAGTGTGGCCCGAACAGGCTGTTTCAATTCCAGGGAATCGTTGATGATGATCACCGTGGCGCCTGTGGTGTACAGATGCTCTTCATATTTTGGGTTGGCGAGGAAAGCGAGCTGACCGGACCCGGCCTCTTCTATTTTCCCAAAAGAGCCTACGGCGGCCTCGGGGTCGCCCTCGATCTTCCCATTGATCAACATTGCTATCTGCGCGGCAGTGAATTTCATATATTGGTATTCAAATGGCAAATATAAAATTTTTTCACAGTGCTGGCCAGTGTTTGCTGGATGAGTGCGTTGTCCACCTGTGAAATATCTTTGACCGAACCATCCTTGAACAGGATATTGATCTTTTCGTCGGCAGGATCGTACGTGGTGTTGACCGCCTGCCCCGTGAACACAAAATACCTCGCCTCCTCCACCGGGATGCCCAGCTGAACGCCCGCCTGCTCCTGCATCCTCTCTACGTAAGTCTTATCAAAGGGAGTTGCCTGGAATCTGACTTTTAACAGCTTTCTGTCGATCAGCATCCGGCTCAGGGCGGAGAGGACGATGTCGTCATGGAACATCCAGTTCTTTATCGTTCCCATGATATCGTAATCGTCGAGCAGGCAGAATTTGTCCAGGTTGGCTTCTATTGGCAGCTCGCTGTCGCAGTTCCCGAGAAAAAAATCCAGCGCCGGCGAACAGGCTCGGACCGGTATCCCCCGCCGCGTCAGCTCCCGCGCCCGTTCCAGGATGCGCACCAGCATTTTCTCGGCCCCCAGCACCGTCTTATGCAAATAGACCTGCCAGTACATCAGCCGCCGGGCGACTAAGAATTTCTCTATAGAATAAATAGCTTTTTCCTCTACAAGCAATTTGTCATTGTGTATGGTTAACATCTTCAGGATCCTGTCGTACCCGATAACGCCTTCAGAAACGCCCGTGAAAAAGCTGTCCCGGGTGAGATAGTCCATCCTGTCCATATCCAGCTGGCCCGAGACCAGCTGATGCAGAAAGGGTTTGGGATAAGTATTCGTAAAGATGTCGATCGCTGTGTGCAGCTGTCCGTTGAGGTCCTCGTTCAATATCCGCATAAGAAGGAGGCCGAGGTCTTCGTGATGAACGCCGGATATCACTACACTTTCCAATGCATGCGAAAAAGGCCCGTGACCGACATCGTGGAGCAAAATGGCTATCTTGACGCCGAGCTCTTCCTCTTCGGTGATCGGAAAGCCTTTTCGGCAGAGCTCATCTACCGCGCTGCACATCAGATGATAAGCCCCCAGCGAATGATGCAGCCGGGTATGCACTGCCCCCGGATAGACGAGGTGTGCAAAAGCCATCTGGTGGATGCGCCGTAGACGTTGATAAATGGGGTGTGCTACTATACTCAATAAGACCGGATGATCCAGGGTAATAAAGCCATATACAGGGTCGTTGATGATCTTACGCGATAAGGAGGCCATTCCTGTTTGTATTTAGGCGCCGCCAGGGCGGCTTATATTTTTGTTAAAAAACGGTCCGATCAATCTTCAAATGTAGCTAAAATTGGCGGGGAAATTGTAGTTTGTGGGATATGGCATTAGCTAAAATACTCTGGGTCGACGACGAAATAGAAAGCCTTCACTCCCAGATACTTTTCCTGGAAAATAAGGGGTATGAAGTAAAAGCGCTGACCAACGGCTTCGATGCGATCGACTTTGTCAGGGAGAACCCTGTCGATGTAGTGCTGCTCGATGAGACCATGCCCGGTATCACGGGACTTGAGACCCTGGCCAAGATCAAGGAAGCCAACCAGCATACGCCGGTGGTGCTCATCACCAAGAATGAAACGGAGAATCTCATGGACGACGCCATCGGCAGCCAGATCACCGACTACCTGATCAAGCCGGTGAATCCCAACCAGGTCCTGCTCAGCCTCAAAAAGATCATCGATAACAAACGCCTCGTTGCAGAAAAGACCACGACGGCCTATCAACAGCAATTCCGGAGTCTGTTCATGGCCCTCAACAGCAACCCTGATTACAACGAGTGGATGGATATCTACAAGAAACTTGTCTACTGGGAGCTCGAGATGGAGAAATCGGACAGCCCGGAGATGCGCGAGGTGCTGCAGACACAGAAGCAGGAAGCCAATACGGAGTTTTTCAAATTCATATCGAGACATTATGCGAGCTGGGTGAGCCCTAAATCCACGGAAGGCCCCATCATGTCCCACACCCTTTTCCGTTTCAAGGTCCTGCCCCATGTCGAGAAAGGAGTGCCCACCTTCTTTGTGCTCCTGGACAATCTGCGTATCGATCAATGGAAGGCAATCCAGCCGATCTTTGCGGAGAGTTTCCGTATCCTCGAAGAGGATAGCTTTTACAGTATCCTGCCCACAGCTACGCAATACAGCCGAAACGCCATCTTTTCCGGGCTCATGCCGGTGGATATCGAAAAACAGTTCCCTTCCCAATGGAAAAATGATGACGAAGAGGGGGGTAAGAATCTCTTTGAAGAAGAGTTCTTCAGGGCCCAGCTGAAACGGCTGAAAAGGGACGAGCTGAAAATGTCTTATACAAAAGTGTTGAACTATCAGGCCGGGCAGGATCTGGTGAATAATATCCACAATCTTCTGAACAACGATATCAATGTCATCGTCTACAATTTTGTGGATATGCTCAGTCATGCCCGCACCGAGATGGAGGTACTCAAGGAGCTGGCCAGCGACGAGATCAGCTATCGCAGCATCACCACCAGCTGGTTCGAACACTCCCCGCTGCATCAGGCCCTGAAGAAGATCGCCGACAAAAAGATCAATCTGATCCTGGCCACGGATCATGGCAGCGTGCGGGTCAAAACGCCCTATAAGGTCATCGGCGACAAACAGACCACGACCAATCTGCGATACAAGCACGGCCGCAACCTGAATTATGAGGCCAAAGAGGTCCTGGCCTTCCGCGATCCCAAAGAAGCGGGGCTTCCCGTTCCTACGGTGAATTCCTCGTTTATCTTTGCCCGCGGCGACGGATTCCTCTGCTATCCCAATAACTATAATTATTACGTCAACTATTATCGCAATACGTTCCAGCATGGGGGCGTCAGCCTCGAGGAAATGATCATTCCCGTGGTCCGGATGACCAGTAAGAACACGTAAACCGGAGCCGCTTCGCGCAGCTCATCCGCGAGGACAGACAGTAATGTTTCCCACATCTGTGGAAAAGTTCGAACGCACCAATTCTTGCATCGCGGCGTTATATAGTAACTTTGAGAAGCATGAAGTTTACACAAACCACATTGGATAAGATCGAGCGGGTCCTGGACGAGACGGAATATATCGTTCGCTACGAACGGGGCAATTTCCAAAGCGGCTATTGCATCCTCGAGCAGAAAAAAGTGGTAGTCCTCAACAAATTTCTTCAGTTGGAAGGCCGCATCAGTACCCTGATCGATATCATCCCCCAGCTCAGGATCCAGCCCGATGCGCTGACTCCCGAGACCCGAAAGATCTACAACGAGGTCATCGAGGCCTATCACACCTCCGATCACGAATAGCGCCGGCGCTGCAAAAAAAACGCGGCTAATCCCGTAAATTTACACTGTGAGCAACCCGCCATTAAAAATCACTTTCCTGGGTACGGGTACAAGCACAGGTGTTCCCATGATCGCGTGTCCCTGTGAAGTCTGCGCTTCTTCCGATCCGCATGACAAACGTCTTCGTTCCAGCATCCTCGTCCAGTCTTCCACTACCACCATCGTCGTCGACACTACACCCGATTTCCGTTATCAGATGCTTCGCGCCGGCGTCCGTCACCTGGATGCGGTGATCTTCACACATCCGCACAAGGATCATCTTGCCGGGCTCGACGATGTCCGCGCCTTTAATTTTTTCCAGCACAAGGCCATGGATCTTTATGCCAACGAGATGACGCAGGAAGCCATCGTCAGGGAATTCCCATATGCCTTTGCCGATACGCGCTATCCCGGCATTCCCGAGCTCCGGCTCAACCGCATTCACGAGGAACCGTTTGTCATCGGCGATATCACCATTATCCCCATCCAGGTCTGGCACATGAAAATGCCGGTGTTGGGATTCCGCTTTGGCAATTTTACCTATATCACCGACGCCAACCGCATCGAAGAGCATCAACGGGAAAAGATCCGCGGCAGCGAACAGATCGTGCTCAATGCGCTTAGGCACGAAAAGCATCTGTCGCATTTCTCCCTCACCGAAGCCATCGAAGAGGTGGGTAACCTGGCCGTCCCCCGCGCTTGGTTTACCCATATCAGCCATCAATTAGGCAAATATGCCGATATCATGCCTACGCTGCCACCGGGCATGAAACTGGCTTATGACGGGCTCGTGCTGAACGCTTAAGCTCATCGTTTGTCCGCCGCCGCAGCCGTTTGCATTCCTTTAACAATCGTTAACAAGTTGTAAGTCCAAAGAACCGTTAAACTTTGGCCGCGGTTCGGGGTCTATATCCGGCATAAAACAAATGTATGAGAAAGACAGTCCTGATCACGTCCCTGATCCTCGGCTTCATGGCGCGCTCGATGGCCCAGACCTCGGTAGAGCTGCTGCCTAACATCGGCTATACCTTTGCAGACCGGAACGATTTCTATAGCACCTATGGCCGTATCGCGGATGGACTCAGCTATGGCGGCAGCATAAAATTCAATGCCAGCCGCGGCTTCGGTTTCGAAGTGCTCTACAACCACATGAATACGACCTCGGGGATTTATTATTATGGCTCCGACGCTCCCGCGATCCAGTCCACCGGCCTGGCATTCGATTATATCATGGCCGGCCCGGTCGGTTCATTCACCATCCCCTATACCACCGTACGGCCCTTTATCGGCGCCCTGCTGGGCGCAGCGATCATGACGCCGGATGCCAATTCCGGTTATCAGCAGGATACTAAGTTTGCAGTGGGTCTGCAATTGGGTACGAATATCTATTTTTCTCCCCGGGTAGGTATCCAGCTGAAAGCGCAGCTCCTTTCCCCGGTGGATGATGCGGGCGGCAGCCTGTTCGTGAGCAATTACGGCAGCGGCGCAGGGCTCAGCACGTATAGCTCTATCTACCAGTTCTCGCTTAGCGGCGGTCTGATCATCGGTCTCGGTCGTGTTCTGCCATCGCAGCGATATCGCCCCGCCCGCCGCCCCGGCCCGCGTTACCGCAGATATTATTACTACTAAAATCCCCGGAAACTAACATCCGTTAGCTATTTCACAGGAAAATCATTATCTTTATACTGGTGGGTCACCGATAAGCCCACCTGCCATATAATGATTGTTTGCCACAAAAGCCGCCTCCGGCGGCTTGACATGTAAGTGTCACCGGGCAATAGCCTTTCGGTTGT
>DASZOW010000194.1:0-3506 GCA_035550615.1 Puia sp. | reverse complement strand
TTCGATCTTTTCGTAGTCGCCCTGGATGTGGATGGGATCGGTGGGGGGGCCGGGGATGTGGATGGGATCGGGGGCGGTGAGGCCGTGGGGGCCTTGGATGTGAGTCGGGTCGGGTGCGGCGAGGCCTTGGCCACCCTGGATCTGGGCCGGGTCGGGCGGGGCGATGAACCGGTAGGTGATCTCCTTGGTCATGGCCTGCTGGGCAAAACACTGATAGACCTCATTGCACAAGGCAACGATATCGATGGTGGAGATCTTCAATGCGTCGGCGCCGCTGTCGGCCTTCCGAAACAGCAGCAACTGATCCACCAGGCTCAACAACCGCCGGGCATTCCGGTGAGCGACCGCGAGATCTTCCACGGGCACTTTGCCTCCCGGCTGGCGCATCGCTTTTTTTAACGGATCGATGATCAGCGCCAGCGGCGACCGGAACTCATGGGAGATATTGGTGAAAAAGGAGAGCTTTCGTTCTGCGAGGTTCTTTTCTTTTTCGCTTTCGAGATGGGCGAGCTTGATCTCGAATTTGAGCCGCTCCTGCCGGCGGGCATATTGTATATACAGATACACGGACCCGGCAAAGATGAGGGCATAGAGGAGATAGGCCCACCAGGTCTGGTACCACGGCGGCAGGACGATGATGCTCAGCAGCTGCGTCTCCTGGCTCCATCGGCCATCGGGGAGCGAGACTTTAATTTTAAAATCGTATTTGCCGGCCGCCAGCTTGGAATAATTTGCGGTCCTGGCGTTATTGACATAGTTCCAGTTCTTATCCCAGCCGTCCAAAAAGTATGCATATTTTATTTTGTCTGCGCCGGAGAAGGTAAGCGCGAGAAAATCCATGGAGAGGATGGACTTGGCGTAGGGCACGGTGATCTGGGTGATCTTTTCGATATCGCGGCCGGAGATGAAGGACGTGTCCGCGTCCAGGGGTTTATTGTCTATTTTGATCCCATCCAGGAATACTTTGGGCGCGATGGCGCTGTAATGGACACTGTCGGGGAAAAAGTAATTAAACCCTTTGATCCCACCGAACAGGAATTCGCCGGTGCTCAGGGCCGTCGCGGCATTGAAGCTGAACTGATTGCTTTGCAGTCCATCGAACTGGGTAAAATTTCTAAAGGTCTTCGCCTTCAGATTGAATTTTGCGAGCCCATTGAAAGTGCTGATCCAAAGATTGCCGCTTTTGTCTTCGAGGAAACGCAACAGCATATTGCTCGGCAGTCCATCATTGGTGGTATACTGGGTGAACCGGCCGGTCTTGCGATTCAACAGCAGGAGTCCGCCGCCCTGAGTGCCGATCCACAATTGTTTGTCGCTGTCTTCATTGATGCAACGGACGGGATAGCCGATATTATAGATAAGGTGTTTTTTTTGTTTTCGGTCGATACGGATAAGCGTGGTGTAATTGCCGCCCCAAAGATTGCCTTCGCTGTCTTCGGTCAGGCATTGGAGATTGGTCAGGTTCTTGTCGAAGAGGACAAAGCGGTTCTGGGCCCGGTCCAGATAATACAGGCTGCCTTCATTCGTCGTGCTGGCCCAGAGGGTCTTCTCCGCATCCTGGAAAACGAGCCAGACATTGTTCTCTTCGGCATTGGTCGCGGGGTTGAAGCAGGTGTATCGTTGGAAGGTGTTAGTCGTTTTATCGAATCTGCAGATGCCGCCGAACCAGGTCGACATCCACAGGGCCCCCTGGTCATCGTGGACGATACTGGTGATAAAGTTGCTGCTGATACCATTGGGGTCGGCGGCGGTATGCCGGTAACACTGGTAGCTGTTTTTTTCGCGGTCCCAATATCGTAACCCCGCGCCGTCGGTACCGATCCAGACGTTGCCTTTTTCGTCTTCGCAAAACGACAGGATGAAATTATCGACGAGGTTTCCCCCTGAGGTCGGTTCGTAAACCACTTTTCCAAAAGGCAGGGGGGCAGGGTCGATGACATTGATGCCGCCTCGCAGGGTGCCGATCCATTTCCGGCCTTCCGCATCCTCGTAGATCATGAATATGGAATTGCTGTTTATCAGCGGGCTTCCGTTGGGCCTTGTCACCTGGCTTGCCAAAGCGGCGCTGTCCGCCAGCGTCCACAGGCCTGCGCCGTCGGAGCCTATCCACAAGATCCCCTGTTTATCGACACATAGATTGACGATCTTGCCTTTGCCGGCCATGAAATTGGCGGAATAGCTATTCGTTCCCGGGTCGTAGAGAAAAAGCCCGTCATCGGTAGCCAGCCACAGTCTTCCCCGGCGATCGGCTTTGAGGCAATTGGCCTGCTGAATGCTGTTGTTGGCCGGCACGAGTTTCTTCCGCCGGGCATCATAGGTGAACAGGCCCTGGTGCTCGACAAAAACCCAGATGCGATGGTCGCGGCTTTGTTCGAGACAGGTGACGTCGTAGTCGCCAGAATACTCCTGCCCTGCGTGAACGTGATTGTCGCCGGATGGCATGCCGGTGCGCCGCTGGTCCATGCCGACCTGAAAGCCGGTGGTGGCGCCATTTTCAAATACCAGCAGCCCGCTGTGCTGGCTGGCTACGAGGACAGTGCCGGGATCGACGGCTTTGACGAGATGGACGTTGTCCTGAAGGGTCTCCAAAGAACCGGATAAGGCGGTATAGCGGACTTTGGAGAATTTCGAGGTGAGGACATTGTATATGCTAAGGCCCTTTTGACCGCCTACCCAGATGCGCCGGTTCTGATCTTCTTCAATGGTGTAGACGGTATTTATGGACAGGGAGGTGGAATCGCCGATGATGTTATGAAATACTTTGAACCCGTATCCGTCGTAGCGGTTCAGGCCGTCGTAGGTGCCGATCCACAGAAAGCCATTGTGATCCTGGCAGATGCTGATGACCGCGTTATTGGAAAGCCCCTGCTCTATTCCAAGGTACCTGACAGGCAACTGGCCGGCGGTGACGGTCTTGATGAATAGTGTAGTCAGTATCGCGGCCCTTGCTGCTTTTTTCAGGAATGCATACGGCATCGCGAAAGATACAGAAAAAATATATATGAGGGCCGGGACGATGGGCCGGCGGTTGGGGAATGAGGTGTCGGGCGCGGCTACTTTGCGATGAGGACCTTCCGTGTCGTGGTGGTGGCGATGCCATCGGAGATACGCAGGATATAGATGCCGGGCTGGATGTTTTGAGTGCTGACGGTGAAGTGATCCTGGTAGGACTCCTGTGTGGCGATCAGCTGGCCGGTGACCGTATAGAGCTGGGTGAGCCAGGGTTTGCGGTCCCGGGGCGGGGTGTCGACATAGAGGATGCCATGTGCAGGATTGGGATAGACGCGGATAGTCGAATCCTGTCGGTGGGCGGGCGGGACGACCTTATGGCTGCTGTCGGCAAGCGACAGGGGTTGCAGATAGATCATGCGCAGGATAAAGCCTTTGGCGGGCGAGGCCACTGAATTGCCGATGGCGCCGGTGGGCCCGAGTGTACAACAGGAGTTATCGACTGCGATAAAAAGCGTGTCGCCGGTGGGGGCCACGGTGACATTGCGCAGCCGGTA
>DASZOW010000193.1:0-3848 GCA_035550615.1 Puia sp. | reverse complement strand
AGCTTCCCATTCAGCCCGATCCAGATATAAGCGGCATTCGCCACCACCGCATAGATCGCGGCAAACATCGCCAGGTGGATCGCCCCCAGAAACCCGCTGCCATATTTATCATAGTGGATGCCCCCGAATACGCTTACCAGCACCGAGATCACCAATGCCACCGCCGTAGGTATCCCGAGCTTCTTGAAAAGCCAGTCGCGCGAGGTGTTCTTGTATCTCAGGTATTGCGTGATCGCCGTCAGACACCCGATGAGAATGGCAATAAAGATCTCAATACGGTTATAGCTGAACGCCTGATCATCCCCTGTATTGACCTTTTCGCCCGGCGTCAGCTTATTGTAGATCGGCAAGGAAGTAAAGATGATGATGAACATCGCGCTCAGGAACAGGATCAGCGCGCCGATGAACATCCAGAACTCCCGGCTGCTCGTCTCCTCCTCTTTTACGATATGCGGGATCTGTTTATATCGGGCGATATACAGGCCATACGCCGGTATGAGGAACACGAACACGAACAACGCCAGCTGCACATTCATCCCCGACTCTACGAATGCATGCACGCTCAGATCGCCCAGGATCCCGCTCCTCGTAAGAAACGTCGAATACAGGATCAGCACGAACTGGGTGATGAGAAAGAAAAAGGCGATCCGTAAGGAATGCTTCGTCGAATTATAAACGAGCATCGTGTGCAAACCGGCAACCATCACCAGCCATGGCACCAGCGAAGCATTCTCCACCGGGTCCCACGCCCAGTAACCGCCAAAGCTCAATGCCTCATAAGCCCAGGCCGCACCCATCATGATCCCCGTCCCGAGAATACAGGCGGAGAACAACGTCCAGGGCAACGCGGCCTTCGTCCAGTTCCCGAACTCTCTCTTCCACAGCCCGGCGATGGCAAACGCAAACGGCACCACCGTCGAAGAAAAACCGAGGAACAGGATCGGCGGATGGATCACCATCCAATAATTCTGCAACAGCGGATTCAAGCCCTGCCCGTCCTGCATCTGCGGAAAACTCAGATAATTCGGATCGCTGAAAATCGGCGCCATCTGCATCGCAGGCAACTGCCGCACCAGGATAAATGGATTGAAACCCACCTTCTGGCCGAAAACATAGATGCCCATGATCATCGTCGCGAGGCAAAGCTGGGTAAAGCTCAGCACCGTCATCACCGGCGACTCCCACTTCTTCGCAGTACGCATGAGGATCATGCCCAGGATACAAACCCAGATGGTCCACAACAAAAAGCTGCCTTCCTGCGCCTCCCAGATACAAGCCAGCAAATATTGCAGATGCATGGCCCGCGAAGAATGCTCCCACGCGAAATTATATTCGAAAAGCCGCGCGGCTATGATATAGATGATCGTCGCAAACACGGCAAACACCGAGATCACATCGAGCAGGTACGCCTTGCGCCCCATCTTCCGCCAGCCATCCGCTTCGGCGGGGTCCTTGGCATTGGTAGCCTTGAAATAGGCGATGACGGCGACAAGCGAAGAAGCAAAACAAAGTAATGCGAAGAAATGCCCTATCTTTCCGGGCAGGAGGTGTTCGCCTATAAATTCCATGGGAACGTTATTTTTGACTCAGAGCCTTCTGAGCGACATTGGGATCATCCTTATACTTGCTGGGACATTTCAGTAAAATACCATCCTTTCGCGTGATCTCGAACACATCTCCATTCATCTTCCCCTTCAGCGTAATGCGTTCGGCCTTGTCCAGATCGTACGGCTTCTCGAAATGATACACGACCTTGGCCGTATTCCCCAGCGTGTCGCTGATATGAAAGCTCAGATAGTTGGGATCCCTGGCAGGATCGTACTCGATAGGCTGGGTCTTATCCAGGTGCGCGATAATGGTCACGGTCTTGCCGCTTTTCTGGCGGGCGGAGGCGATCGTCTCGTATGTGGTGAGATCGCCCATAAAACTGATCAGGGCCGCGATCGACACCGCAATGAGGATGAGTATAACGATATGTAATTTCTTCATAAATGCCCGGGAAATGCGTTTAGGTGAAAATTAACGCATCTCCGGTAATGCGCTAAAGTCTGGCCTTCGGCCAACGGACCGTTGGTCCGTTTGTGCCCGCAAAGTTAGGCCAAAAACCATCACTCGTTCACACCTTTTTGAAAACGACGATCCCATTGTGTCCCCCGAACCCAAAGGTATTGCTCATCGCCACGTTCACAGGCCGTTGCAGCGCCTGTCCCAACAGGATATTCAACCCCTTCGGAATGGCCGGGTCAAGATTTTTGGTATTGATTGTCGGTGGAATGATACCGTCCCGGATCGTCATCAGACACGCGATCGCCTCGATAGCGCCCGCCGCGCCAAGTAAATGACCTGTCATCGACTTGGTAGCGCTGATCACCAGGTTACCCGGGGCTTCGCCGAACAACCGGCTTACGGCCTTGGTCTCGCTCAGATCGCCGACCGGCGTGGACGTGGCATGGACATTCAGATAATCGACGTCATCCGCCGTCAACCCGGCATCTTTCAAAGCATCCTGCATGGCCCGTAACGCCCCGGCGCCCTCGGGATGCGTGCCTGTCATATGATAGGCATCCGCCGTCATCGCCGCACCCGCCAGCTCGCCATAGATCCGCGCGCCGCGCGCCCGCGCATGTTCATATTCCTCCAACAGCAGACAACCCGCTCCCTCCCCCATCACAAACCCATCCCGATCCACATCAAAGGGCCTCGAAGCATGCTGCGGGTCCTCATTCCGCGTGGACATGGCCTTCATCGCCGTAAACCCGCCGATGGACGCCGCCGTTATAGGCGCCTCCGATCCGCCGGCGACGATCACCTTCGCCTTGCCCAGCCGGATATAGTTCAGGGCATCCATAAATGCGGTATTCGACGTGCTGCAGGCCGAGACCGTGGTATAGTTGATACCCATCAACCCATATTTAATCGAGATCATCCCCGAAGCCATATTGGCGATCAGCTTCGGTACGAAAAAGGGACTGAACCTCGGCGTCCCATCCCCACCCGCATACTCCCTCACCTGCTCCTCGAAGGTCTCCATACCCCCCTGCCCCGAACCCCAGATCACCCCGGTATCAAAGGGGTCCATGCCCTTGAAATCGATCCCCGAATCTCTGATCGCCTGGTCGGCTGCCACCAACGCATACTGGGTGAACAGATCCGTCCGCTTGACCTCCGCACGATCCAGCAGCTCGCCGGCGCTGAAGTCCCGCACCTCACAGGCAAACCGGGTCTTGAACTTGCTGGCGTCAAAATGGGTGATCGGCCCCGCCCCGCTTACACCTGCTACCAGGTTCCGCCAATACGTTGCCACATCATTGCCCAGCGGGGTCACCGCTCCGATACCTGTTACGACTACTCTTTTCATTATTTCAGTTATGAATGATCTGTATATGAAAACGGCGGCATCTTCTGGCGATCGCTTTCCTCCGGCAGGTCCGCCACCCGCCAGTCCGCCCCGAGATCCTGCAGCAATTGATCCGCCATCCGCACAAAAACTTTCTTTCCCAAAACCCGCGACATCAACAGCGAAGACATTAAGATCGATAAAACCAGCAAGGCCCTGTCGGCCGCCGCCCCGTCAAAGGAAAGCCGCCCCGCCTCCCGCGCCCGCTCCAGGCAATCCGTCAGCCAGTCCACAATCTCCTTGCATAATTCCTTTACGGATTCCTTCATCGTATCCTCAAAGGTCGCGAATTCCGGAAGAAGCGATCCCATCAGGCAAATACAATTCGTCTGGCTGTTATGATAAAAGATGGTGAACAAATGCTTCAGCTGCTCGTCACCCCGCGCCCCGGCAAACCGCCGCCGGAACCAGGTCAGCCGCAGACGCTCCTGCGTCATCACCTCATTCCCCA
>DASZOW010000192.1:0-7648 GCA_035550615.1 Puia sp. | reverse complement strand
TTGAGATGGGCTTCTTAAAGGATTGTGAATTTTTTAGGCAGGGATTCAGCAGATTGCCTACAAAAATAGTAAAAAATAGGAGCCCTGAAGGTCATTTTTGTAACTATTTGTCCCCATTTTTGCTGCATTTTCATTATGAGGAGATCAGTGATCATCATAGGGGCCGGCGCTGCGGGACTGCAAGCCGCCCGGAGACTTTCCGGGGCAGGATATTCCGTGACTGTTTTAGAGGCGGGGGCCATTGCGGGTGGCCGCATCCTGACATTGCCATCCGGCGGGCCGGGCGGGTTCAGCGTGACGGTGGAAGGCGGGGCGGAGTTCATACACGGCGAATTGCCGTTGACCCTTGGGCTGGCCCGCGAGGCGGGTGTCGGGTTAGAGCCCGTGGCTTCGCAGATGGTCAGGGTCGAGGCCGGCAAAAAAGAACAGCAGCCGTTGTCACCGGATTGGGATGCATTGTTCAAACGCATGGCTATGCTCTCAGAAGACATGCCCTTTGCCGACTTTTTATCCCGATATTTTTCAGATGACCGTTACGCTTCCCTGAGAGATGCTGCGGGACGGATGGCGGAAGGCTATGATCTGGCCGATCTGCGGAAAGCCAGTACGTTGAGCCTTTATCGGGAATGGTCGGCGGAAGGGGACGAGGAGGAGTACCGGCCGGTGGGCGGATACCAGCGGTTGATCGATTTTCTCGTGGAGCAATGCCGGCGGCAGGGATGTGTCCTGCATTTTTCAACTTCGGTAAGTGGCGTGCGGTGGGAGCGTGGCAAGGTGGTCGTCGAGGCGGCCGGCGCGGGGGTATTTCAGGCGGAGCGGCTGTTGACGACGGTATCGCTCGGCGTACTGAAGAGCGGGGGCATCCGTTTTTCTCCCGGGCTGCCGGCGGCGCAGCAGGGGGCGATCGATGCACTCGGCTATGGATCGGTGATCAAAGTTTTATTGGAATTCGACCAACCTTTTTGGAGTGAGCGGAAGAAATCCGGCAAGACACTTTTTGTATTGAGTGACGAGCGTGTTCCCACCTGGTGGACGCAGCCGGCGGACGATTGTCCGCTGATCACCGGCTGGCTCAGCGGGGAGCGGTTGTCTGCCTTCCAGGCGCTCGATGCCGGCGCGCGTATCGAATCCGCTTTGTTGTCGCTGGCCGCGATCTTCGGGCCGGACATCGCGTCGTTACGGGGACGGATGAAAGCATCGATGATCCTGGATTGGGAGACTGCGCCGGCCGTCCTCGGGGGATACAGCTATGATACAGTGGGTGCGCCGGATGCGCGGCGGCTATTGAAGGAGCCGTTGGAAGATACCTTGTACTTTGCCGGGGAAGGTTTGTATGAGGGGGAGGTTCCGGGTACGGTGGAGGCGGCGTTTTCGAGCGGCGCGACCGTGGCGGATAAAATAATAGCGCAGCCTTGACCGCGCTATTATCGTTTCATAAGATAAGCATCAGGGCAGATCGCCCTAAGAGCCGCGACAGATAACCCGGCCGCGACAGTCCATTGGAAGGGTCTGTGGCAGAGTATAGGAGCTTATACGTATTGTTCTTTAACGGATCTGATCTCTTCCAGAGAGGCTTTCAGTGTTTCTTGCTGACGGGTCAGCAATTGATGGATATAGGAAGGAAGATCGTGGTTCAGCGCCACCCTGTAGGCCCGCTGTGCAGATTCTTCGTTGTGTTCACAATTGCGCAGGACGACATGGCGGCTATTTCCTGTGAAGAGGGTTTTTACCTCCATCCATGTCCGGTAGATCTTACCCGAAGTAGTGGGACCTTGTTCGATCTCCGCTCCCAGCGTTTGCACTTCCGTGGCAAGCGCAATTTTCATCCGGTGGCTTTCCGCTATCATGGAAGCATATAATATCTTGAGATCGGTGTCGGCCGGTTTTGTTTCGCGAATTGCTTTTTCATAACCAATGATACGGTCGTTATTGATCTGGATCAGGTCATTCAGCACTTCTATCGTATCTCTCGTGTTTTCCATAACACCCGTTTCCGTCATATACAGCAAAATCGTGCCACGTGCAGAAAACATGTTCTGTCACTAAGGCGGGTAAATAATTCCTCACTGGGAGAATGGATCAAAGTTCGGCGAAGTCGGCAGGGGAGATGCCGGGGCCGGAACTGCCGGTCTCGTAACGACGAAGACGGTTGCGCAACGAGCGGTTCTCCTGAAGCAGGCTGTCGACGCGTTGCAGCATATACGAAAGCGCCTCGATGCCTTCGGGATTGATGGAGAGCTCGTAATGCCAGCGGACGAATTTTTCCAGCGCCGGCAGTTCATCAGCGGGTAGAAATACGGCGCCGTCCCGGATGGTGATAGCTATCAGGCCGGAATCGTGGAGGACCTGGATAAAGGACAGCTCCACCTGATGAAAGGAACAGAATTCGCGAGCAGAGATGAGTTCTTCGGATGACATGGGATGCGTTTTAATGTTTGATGGCGGCCAGTTGCCGGAACAATTCCTTTTCTTTTTCGGTGAGATTGGTTGGCAGCTTGATATCGAGCGTCACATAGAGATCGCCGAATTGTCCTTCCTGTTTATAGATGGGGAATCCCTTGCCCTTTAGCCGCACCATGTGGCTGTTGGGCGTTTCGGGTTTGATCCTGAGCTTGACCTTGCCCGTGAGCGTGTCGACGGTCAACTCACCCCCAAGGATAGCCGTATAAAGATCCAGCGGGGCTTTCATGTGAAGGTCGTTGCCGTCGCGTGTCCACCGCGGGTCGTCGGCAATGGAAAAGGTGATATACAGGTCGCCGTCAGGGCCGCCGTTGGCGCCGGGGGCGCCATGGCCTTTGAGTTTGATGACCTGGCCGTTCTCCACGCCGGCGGGGATGGTGATCCGGATGTTCTTGCCGTTGACGGTGAGAATGCGTTGATGTGTGGTGGCGGCGTCTGCGAGGCTGATCTCCAGCTGTGCCTGATAATCCTGTCCGCGGAACCTGGCCTGCCGGCCCTGACTTCTGCCGCCTTGTCCGCGTCCGCCTGCGGAGCCGCCGAACAGCGATTCAAAGAAATCGGAGAATTCGCCGCCGTCGCTGAAATGCCATTCGCCTTCGCCGCCTGCGCCGCCGAATCCACCGGTTCCGAAGCCGGCTCCGCCGCCGAAACCCTGGCTACCGGGGCGACCTCCGTGGCCGCCAGCCGACTGCTGGGCTTTTTCGAATGCTTCGGCATGCATCCAGTCCTTGCCGTACTGATCGTATTTTTTTCTTTTTTCAGGGTCGCTCAGCACTTCGTTGGCTTCATTGATCTGTTGGAACCTTTTGTTGGCGTCTTTGTCGTCGGGATTAAGGTCGGGGTGATGTTTGCGGGCCAGTTTACGATAGGCGGCCCTGATCTCGTCGGCCGTAGCGTTCTTGTTTACACCCAATACTTTATAATAATCTATGAAATCCATTTTTGAAGATCCTTTTTTACAAAGGTAGGAGGTGTATGCAATATATGCATAACGGGGTGTGGCATGGTTTTTTGAATTTTACAGAAAACCCGATTTCATGCAACGATCCAGCTTCTTCTCTTTGCTGTCAGCGCTGCTCGTGGTGGGGGCGGTCGGAGTCGCCGGATGTGGCGGCGCGGATCAGCACAATACGACCCCGTCCACGGATACTTCCTCTTCCATGGGGCCGGCGCCGGATAATAACAGCGCCAACAATCCCAGTCTCGCGGACACCAATTACGAAAAAAACAAGACGCGGCCGATCACCGATACGATGAAACACGATACGGTGCATAAGCGGTGAGGGACGCCCGCAGGTTTGCGCCGATCCGGCCCGTGGCTTCGCGTGGCCGGCTGCTCTGTGGCTGATGGTCTCAGATATCCTTGCTGATGGTAAAGATGAACCGGCTGCCTTTGCCGGGCTCGGACTCCGCGCGGATCGTGCCGCCGTGCAGTTCGACGATCTTTTTGCAATGCGCCAGCCCGATGCCGGAGCCTTCATACTGGGTCCTGTTATGCAGCCGTTGAAAGATGATGAAGATGCGGTCGAGGTTTTGTTTTTCAATACCGATGCCATTGTCGGCGACCACGAATTTCCAGGCCTGGCCTTCCTGTCCGGCGGATACCGTGATCTCCGGGGGTCTGTCCGGATGCCGGAATTTGATAGCATTGGCGATGAGGTTCTGGAAAAGCAATTTCAGCTCGGTGGGATAGGCGTAGAGAACGGGCAGACCCGAAAAGCCGATCCTGGCCTCGCTTTCGCGGATGCTTTTTCCCAGATCGGCCACGACCTCTTCCAGCAGTTCATCGCAGTCCACGGGCATGGCGGCTTTCTCCCGACCGATCCGCGAATAGTCGAGCAGGTCTTTGATGAGGGTTTTCATCCGGTCCGATGCCTGGGACAGGTAGTTGAGATAGATATCACCGTTGCCGCTGAGTTTCCCGCGATAGTCCTTCTGCAGGAGGTCGACGAAACCGGAGATGGTACGCAGCGGTTCCTGCAGGTCATGCGAAGCCACATAGGCAAACTGTTCGAGTTCCTTGTTCTTACTCTCCATCTCGCTGGTGCGTTGGCGGACCTTCCGCTCCAGTGAATTGTTGACCTCGCGGTTCTCTTTTTCCAATCGCTCCAACTTCGCGGCCATCGAGTTGAAATTCCGGGCCAGGATGCCGATCTCATCGGCGGAGTAAGCACGGGCCTTGCGGCTGAAGTCGCCGCCGCCTACGGCCTGCGCAGACAACAGGATCTCGTTTAATCCTTTCTGGATACCCCGGCTGACGGTAATGGCGAGGATGAGACCCGTACATTCCACGGTAAATGCCACGATGAAGAGCAGCCGAAGGATGACGCCTTCCAGCCAGCGGGAGCCTTCTCCCAGGGCAAAGGAGAATTCGTCTTCGAGGGGCGTCAGCCGATCGTTGAGCGGATCGATCTTCTCGAGCAGCGCGTTGACGCGGGCCTGGGAAAAAGGGGCGCTGTTGATCTCCTGGTGCAATTGGTCGCCGATGGTCTTGAAGCCCATGAGGACCTCATCCGCCCTGGTCCAGGCGACGACGGCGCGGTGGATGTATTCGTTGCTGTGAAAACGCCGGAACAGGCGGATCATGCCGTCGACATCATCGGGGCTATTTCTGCCTTCGATAAATCCCTCGCGGGCGATATTGAAATCGGGATCGGGTTTGCTGAGCTCAATCCGGGCTTTGTGGTCGCCGAGATTCACTTTCATGAAGCCCTCGAATTCGACGTAGTCGGCTTCGTCATGGGTACGGGCATATTTCAATAACTGGTAAAGCGCGTCCTTCTGGGCCTTGGACCAGAGACCTTCGCCGCCGACATAGGCGCGAACGGAAGACAGGGTATGGATAGAAAAGAAAAGGACGATTAGTTCAATGGCTATCAGCGTTGCCATGATCCCGACCGTGAAATAGAGCTTTTTGGCAATGGAGATATCCTTGAACCATCTGAACATGGAACTTTTCATAACAAGGGTATTGCGCGACAGGCCGGGGTAGGGTACAAAGTAAGCAAGTTAGCTGAAAAAAACAAAGCGTGAGCATCGGGCCCACGCTTTTTGTATTCGTCTTACCTGGATCAGCCGATACGTTTTCGTCTATAGACCGTCAGCAAATAGATGGTTCCTACGATACATGCATAACTGGCTATGATGAGCAGATGCGAAAGATCGTATTCGCTGGATCTGAAAAGTTCATATCCCGTCAGGCCGTTGGCGACGACGGCGATCAGCAGGAGGACGGCTATTAGATATTTTGCCCATCCATTATGTCTTTTCAGAGGTTGGGCAGAACCTCGCTGATTCCCCTGTTGGATAAGTTTGTTTATGCTCGGTTTCATAATAATTCATTTTATAGTATAGACCGGCGGCGGGTTCGCGGGTTTACTAACAAAATGCTAATGCCGGTTTGGAGCTTTAGCATACCTTTAACACGATAACCAGAACAGAGAATGAAGCAAAAGATCCTCATCACGCGTCCGCTGTTTCCCGATGTGGTCGACAGGCTGCGGGAATATTTCGACGTTACCGTCAATCAAGGTCCCAGGTATACTTCCGAACAATTGCATGAAGCCTTGCGCGGGATGAGCGGCGCCATCGTGGCTGGTGGAGAAAAGATCAACGACCAGGTAGTGCAGGGCCTGCCCGAGCTCAAGGCGATCTGCGTATCCGCCGCGGGATATAACAACATAGACGTCGCCGCCCTTACCCGTGCCGGCATCATCGGCACGAATTCACCCGGACCTGCTGACGAAACGGTGGCCGATTTCGCATGGGGGTTGATGATCGCTACCGCCAGGCGGATCGTGGAGGCGGCGCACTGGGTGGAACAGGGACAATGGAAGGGACCCGCCGGCAGCCGGTATTTTGGCGCTAATCTTTGCGACAAGACGCTGGGTATCCTCGGCATGGGGCGTATCGGGCAGGCGATCGCGCGACGCGCCATCGGTTTCCGCATGACCGTCCTGTACCACAACCGGCGGCGGCTGGATGCCGTGCTCGAAAGCGAATGCCGCGCCGGGTATCGTACAAAGGAGGAGCTGTTGCGGCAGTCCGATTTCGTCATGCTGGCGATGCCGATGATGCCGGAGAACTATCATTTGATCGGCGCCACGGAGCTGCGGCTCATGCGCTCCACCGCCATGCTTTTCAATATCGCGCGGGGAGGACTGATCGACGAAGAGGCGCTTGCGGCGGCATTGCAGGACCAGATAATCGCCGGCGCCGGGCTCGATGTCTTTGAAGAGGAGCCCACGATCCATGCCGGCCTCATGGGCTTGTCGAACGTGGTCCTGACCCCGCATATCGGTGGGGGAACCGCAGAGGCCCAGCATGGGCTGGCCGGGCTCGCGGCGGATAACCTGATCGCCGCGTTGGGGTTGGGGCCGCATGCGGGGAAGCCGATGTCCGTTTTTAACCCCGAAGTGTTACGCTGATAATTATGATCTTCGATTTCCGATTACAGGTATTCCATACGGTAGCGCGACGACTCAATTTCACAAAGGCCGCCAGGGAGCTGTTCATCACACAGCCGGCCGTGACGCGTCATATTCATGAGCTGGAGCAGCATTTCAAGGTAAAGCTTTTCGAGCGTCATGGCACCCGTATCCGGCTGGCGCCGGCGGGTAAGCGGCTGTTACAACATACCGAGGCGTTATTGGCCGTTTACCGGAATCTCGAGTTCGACATGAGCACGCTGACACAGGGGCATAAGGGCAGGCTGATCCTGGGCGGCAGCATGACGACGGCGCCATATGTCATTCCCCCGATCCTCGCCGATTTCCATGGCCGTTATCCCGATGTACAGGTGAGCCTGATCACGGGCAACACCCAACAGATCGAAGCGGCGCTGGAACGGGAAGAGATCGATCTGGGCATCGTAGAGGGCCACTCGCGCAATCCGAGCATCCGCTATACCGAATTCATGAAAGACGAGATCGTGCTCGTCAGCAACCCGGCGCATCCGCTGGCGCGGCGGTCAAGCATCCGGCCGGAGGAGCTTCTGCGGATACCGTTGTTATTACGTGAGCCCGGGTCGGGGACACTGGAAGTGATGGCACATGCATTAAAGGCGGTGGGCATCAAATTGTCGCAGCTGCAGAAGGAGATGCAGCTGAATAGTACGGAGGTCATTAAATCCTATTTGCTTCGTGCGCCGTGCATGGCGTTTCTTTCCGTGCATGCGGTACTCAAGGAG
>DASZOW010000191.1:0-5521 GCA_035550615.1 Puia sp. | reverse complement strand
AATCAATGGGTGGCACCATCTCATCCTTATTGCGGGTGAACTGCAGCAGCCATTGATAGCAATTGAGCCCTTTGTACATATTCAATCCACAATAATAAGTTTGGGTCCAGGCGTCATGACCAGAATCCGGATAGATCGTATCCATGGCCAGGGGATTACAATGCGGTTCGACGCTGTTGATCAGGTTGATATTGTGGATCAGGGTGGTATCATTGACCTGTGGATCCCACCGGTTACTACAGCCGAATACCGCCAGGTTATTTTGGGCAATCGCCTGTGCACCTGCCCTCCCGCTCCACATCTGGCCGCCGGAGATCGGCAGGATCGCTGCCAGCATTCCCGCATGCTCGGAGCTCGAAGCATAGGACCAGACGGCGCCGCCGCCCATACTCAACCCGGTCATATAAATTCGGCCCGTGTCGACACGATAATGCGCCAGCGAATAGCGGACCACGGAATCGACGTCCGCATCGGAAGGCCACTGCGTGAATTGCGGCGTGATCACAATAAAGGAAAAGCTTTTGCCTTTGACCGTAAAGCTGTCCGGCCATTGTCCTGCGGCTACGATTTGAGGCGGTCCCGTCTTTTCCATAACGGAAAGATCGGTGCCCAATTGGCCCTCTCCGGCGAGGAAGATCATCAGGGGATAATGCTTCGTGGTGTCCTTTCCATAGCCGGCTGGCAGGGTCTCAATAAATCCATGACTATTGGGTCCGGTAGCGATTTGCCGTTCAGCCTGCTGGGTTTGACCCATAACAGACCCCGGCAATAGAAGACAAGTGTAAGCACATAATATTCCACAAAGAATATATGTAAACATCCTTCTCATAGATACAAATAATTAAAATAGCGACATACAGAACTGGTCCACGGGTCAAGGGTGTCACTAATTCAAAAAGAAGAAAGAATAAATGTAGGTGGGATTTTAGCTTTGGGATTACAAGCAACACTATCGTGTATGCAAATGCCATACCGACCGGCAATAGTGAGGTCATCCAAAGAGGCCGGATGCCGTTTCCGTGGTCTATTGGCCCTGCGCCAGCGAATAAGCCTTCTTATCGCCCCACATGTTCAACAGCTCGGAGGAACAGATCTTGAAATCTCCGCTAAGGCTCACATACAAGCCCAATACATCCTGCTGGGTCAGCGCGGACCCATCGATGCTTTCGAAGCGGACATTGTATTGATTCACCAGGTTGGTGTATACGGAGCCGGTAGGCCATACCTGCGTGCCCCTGTTGCTGATGCTGACCAGGTTAAACTTTACTCCCGCATGCCGCTGGCATTTTTTAGCGATGAACTCCGGCTGCCCCGAACTCTCGATAAAAAGATCGACGCCGACAATGATCTCCTGCTGGGTCTCTTCCGTGACCATCATCTCGTTCCGGGAAAGCTTGAAGTCGGTAGGCGTTGCAGGCGCATTGGCCAAAAGCGGCCGCGCCATGTGTGCCGGGGTCTTGCCAAAATTGGCGATGATAGCCTCGGCAAAGGCGGTGGTATTCAGCGCGGGGATACTCTTATCGCCGAAGTCGCCGGTATGCACGCCCTGTTCCAGCGTATAGAGCAAGGCGTTTTCGATGACCGCCGCATTTTCCCTTAACCCCAGATGACGTAGCATCGCGATGCCGCTCAATAGAAGAGCTGTTGGATTGGCAATGTTCTTACCGGCAATATCGGGCGCCGTACCATGCACGGCCTCGAAGATCGCAATGTGATCCCCGATGTTGGCCGAAGGGGCAAACCCGAGTCCGCCGACCAGACCGGCACACAGATCGGAAATGATATCGCCCTGGAGATTGGTCAGCACGACAACGTCGAAATCCTGCGGCCGGACCACCAGCTTCATGGCCAGATCGTCGACGATGATATCATCCGCCTTCAGCTCCGGATACTCTTTGGCCACTTCCTGAAAACATTCGAGAAAAAGCCCGTCCGTGAGTTTCATAATGTTCGCCTTATGACCGCAGGTAATGCGGCGCGCGCCCTTTTTCTTTGCCATCTCGAAGGCATACTTGATGACCTGCAGGCTGCCGGGCCGGGTGATAAAACGCCGGCTGAGCGCCACGTCCTGTGTCAGCATATGCTCGATGCCGCCATAAGTATCTTCTATATTCTCACGCACGATAGTGATATCTATTGGAATGCCGGCTTTCGAAAATACCGTTTCCACGCCATGCAGGGTCTGAAAAACCCGCTTGTTGGCATAGGTATTCCAGGTCTTCCGGGCAGTGACATTTACGCTTTTGACCCCCCGGCCCTTGGGGGTTTCCATAGGCCCTTTGAATAAGATACCCAGTTCCTCGATAGTATGTTTGGCCTCCGGCGTCATGCCATTGGAAAAACCTTTGTCGAATACCCACTTACCCATGTCAACCAGCGTATACTCAAGCGGAACCTTCGCCGCAGTGAAGATGCTCAACACCGCATCCATGATCTCCGGACCTATTCCATCTCCTTTTGCTACTGCGATCTTCATATATTTAATTTTTTACTTCTAACTGGTCACTTCGCCTTTTCGGGCACAAAATTAGCTTAGATTTTTCAGCAAAGCCTGCCCTATTTTTATTAACTTTAACCGGACTTCATCCAACTAAAAAGCAAAATACTGGTTAATGGCAAACAAGATCTCAGAAGGAATGGAAGTGAGCGTGGAGACCTTCTACCAGCCGGATTATTCCAATCCTATCTCGGGCGAGTACATGTTTGCCTACAGGATCACCATCGAAAACCATAATAATTTCTCCGTAAAATTACAACGCCGTCACTGGCATATTTTTGACAGCAACGGCAGCTATCGCGAGGTAGAAGGCGAAGGCGTCGTCGGCGTTCAACCGATCCTGCAGCCTGGCGAACGTTATCAATATGTCAGCGGCTGCAATCTGCGCACCGAGATGGGTAAGATGTACGGGTCTTATACGATGGAGAATCTGAACAACAAAAATTCCTTCGAGGTGAATATCCCGATCTTCGAAATGATCGTGCCGTTCAAGATGAACTAAGTGTTTCTTCCCCTTTAACAATTTGATAGGCAACGGTCCTGCCGTTTTTTGTGTCAATATGGATACAACGACTTCCCATGAAAAAATTGCTGGGCCTTGTCGCCGTCATATTAGTGCTTGCCGGACAAACCGGGTGTGAAAAAAGCGGACCCGACCCGCAGCTTACGGAACAGAAAGCTTATTTGAACCTGGCTAATCCCGCCGCCGACGGTCCTGTAGTGGACCTGCTGATGCTGGATAGCACTCATGAATCGGTGGTTCCCATAAATAAAAAAGAAGGCTGGCCCCAAACCCAGCAAAATCCCACCCCGGTGATGGTCAGGATCATCGACGCGGGAAAGACGCTTACCACGGCCAATGGCGGACAGGTCGTCCACCTGCGCGAGGTCTATCTGGTATCGTTCCGGGTGTTATAGCCGCTGCTGACGCCACATCCTGGGGTTATAATTCCAATTTCTGGCGGGAAACGCCGAACCGGTAGAGGATATAACCCATCACCGCAAAAAAGCCAAAACCCAACAGGAAATACCCCGTCTCGCCCATCGAGCCGCGCATCCATTTCTCCATACTCAGCCGGTCCAGGAAAGCAATGGTATTCGGTGATATCCGGAGAAAAGCAAAGATCACTCCCATCAACGCTCCCCCGGCTACCAGACCCGTAGCAAAAAGATTCCCTTTCTCGAGATCCTCGCCCACTTCCTGTACTTTCTCGCCGCGATGTTTTTTGACCCTGTCTACCAATCCGCGGATCGCCCCGCCGATAAAAATGGGTAGCGTCGTCGACAGTGGCAGATATACGCCGATGGCAAAGCTCAGGCTCCGCACCTCGCAGAGCTCCATGACCAGCGCCAGCGCCGCGCCGACCAGTACGAAGTTCCAGTCCAGGTTCTTGGACTGGATGCCCTTGATCAACGTCGCCATCAGGGTGGCCTGCGGTGCACTGTAGGTGCTGCCGATCGCATGATGGATGCCCTGCCGCACCAGGTCGGGATCGGGCGTATCCAATGCCTTGATCGTAAAACCTACCGCGATGGCGGAGACGATGACGCCGATAAAAAGCGCCAGCTGCTGATATTTCGGGGTTGCACCGATGAGAAATCCTGTTTTCAGGTCCTGCGAGGTGCCGCCGGCCTCTGAAGCCGCGATACAGACCATGCCGCCGACGACGAGGGCCATGGGCTCATATACCTTGCCGCCCCAGCCTACCGCCAGAAAGGTCAGACAGGTACCCATGACCGTGGCAATGGTCATCCCCGATACCGGGCTGTTCGAAGAACCGATGATGCCTACGATGCGGGAGGCCACCGTCACGAAAAATGCGCCGAACAGCAGGATCAGCAGCCCGATGAGCAGACGGTTGAAAAACGAATCTCCGGGGATGATATTTAGAAAGCCGATGAGCACTACCAGGCCGATACTGCCGAATAATACCACTTTAAGCGAAAGGTCCCGCTCGGTCCTGACCCGGCTGTCCTTGCCCGCTTCTTTGACGGACCCAAGGCTCTCGCGGAAGGAGGAGACGATCGTCGGTATCGTCTTGATCAGGGTGATCAACCCGCCCATGGCCACCGCACCGGCGCCAATCAACCGGACATAGGCCCGGTAGATCGCGGAAGCGGGATCGGCAAAGGTTTTCGTCAGCGGGTCCCAGCCGCCATAACCACCGGCGGTAGCGACATCTTTCAGATACCCCAGCTTTACCTGCTGCTGTGCGATCACCACCGGGTCCATCAGCGAAGCAAGCAACGGCTGGATGACGAACCAGCTCAGCACGCTGCCTGCCACCAGGATGCCGGCGATCCGCGGACCGATGATATAGCCTACGCCCATATATTCTGGCGTGATATCGGCGGACAGCTGGGCCGCGGGGAAGATCTTGCTTAAGGACTTGCTCTTTACCGTATCGAAAAGCGGGGTCTCTGCAATAAAGCGGAACGCCTTCTGTCCAAGCGCATACAGGAATGCGAACCCCAGACCCTGAAAAGCGGCTTTGGCAAAATCGCCGCCTTTTTCCCCCGCCTTCAGGACCTCGGCGCAGGCCGTGCCTTCCGGATAGGGCAGGGTCTCGTGCTCTTTGACGATCAGCGACCTGCGCAGCGGTATCATCAGCAGGGTGCCGAGCATGCCCCCGAAGATCGCGAGGATAAAAATGACGGCATAGTTGAAATAGCTTCCCGCTTCGCCAGTGGAGAGAAAAAGAAAGCCGGGCAGGGTGAACACGACGCCGGCCGCGATGCTCTCGCTGGCGCTTCCCGTGGTCTGGATGATATTATTTTCCAGGATGGTTGTCTTGAAAAGCCGGCGGGCGATAGTAAAGGCCAGGACGGCAATAGGGATCGAAGCAGAAACGGTCAGCCCGGCCTTGAGGGCGAGGTATACGGTCGAGGCGCCAAAACCGATGCCGAAGATGCTGCCCATCAGCAGCGCCCTGAAAGTAAATTCCTTCATGGCCGTCTCGGGACTCACGAAAGGTTTGAACTTGGTATCACTCATGCTGCTGTTTTTTCTGTACAATGCGATTA
>DASZOW010000190.1:0-2432 GCA_035550615.1 Puia sp. | reverse complement strand
CTTTTTAATCGGGTAATGCTCAAAACATAAGGCCGGACGTTTGTCCGGCCTCGTGGCTGAGTATGGATTTGTAGGTGGTGGCTTATTGTTGTTCGAGCTTGAAAACGACCGGCTGTTTTTTGTAGGACTTCACCTGGCGGCCGTTCTGGATCGCCGGTGTCCATTTGCCGCTCTGCCTGATGACCCGCATTGCCTCTTGTTTCAAGCCGCCGGACTCCGGTCCGCTGATCGCTTCTACATCGCTTACGTTGCCGTCTCTGTCCACGATGAACTGTACGATCACCGTACCCTGGATCTCATTGTTGAGAGCGTCCTCGGGGTAACGGAAGTTCTTATTGAGGTAGCGCAGCCAGGCCGCGAAGCCGCCGGGATATTCCGACTCGATCTCGACTTTGGTGAATGTCTGATTGTAGTCTGTGGCGTCATGGTTTTTCGACGGCGCCTGGACCACCCCTTTTCCCGCGTCGCCGACCGGCGGCGTCACAATGCCTTCATCCCTGACACCTTCCTGGTTGACGACGCCGATCTTCGTCTGCTCGAGCTTTTCGAGCTCGGGCGGCTTTTCTTCTTCTTTGACCTCATTGTCTTTGACGATCTTCGGCGGGGTGAACCGGGTGGTCTCTATCTTTTGGATCGCCGCTTTTGGAGGCGGGGGCGGCGGAGGCAGCGGTTCCGTCTTTTTCTCTTCCTGGACGCTTTCCAACTGCACGTCTACGACGGTGGCCAACTGCCGGGGCCGGCCGCCCGTTTTGCTCACGATGTAGTTAGCCGCGAATAGCGAGCCCGTGATCAGCGCGACTCCCGTCAGAGCCGTCAGCAGGCGTTTGTTATAGCCTTTTCTAAGCTGATAGGCGCCGTATTCTTTATTCCGGTGATCGAATATGATATCCAGCAGATCGCTTTTCAATATTTTGTTTGCTTCCATGACCAGATGATTTATCCAGGTAAAAATAGGTTCGACGGATCGTCGCGGGCATGACCTGCATCACCCGGCAGCCTGATCTTTGGGAAAATAGAGCCGGTCATAATATTCCGCCGCCAGGCGGTTGCTGTCGAAAAAAGGCAGGATATCGAGCATGCTGCGTTTAACCATGGCAGTCCACCTGGAATGATAGTCGTAGTACATGGGGATGACTTCTCTTTCCAGCAGGTCGTAGAGGTTCATAGCATCTTCGTAGTCCTGCCGGTGATCCGGGAGATTGGGATCGCTCGCTTTCACAACGAAGCTGTTGATCTTGTCCCTGGCGAATTCGGGAAACCATCCATCCGGCATGCCGATGTTGACTGCGCCGTTCATGGCTGCCGACATTCCGCTGGTGCCCGATGCCTCATGCGTCACCCGCGGCATATTCAACCACACGTCGGCGCCCTGCTTCAGCAGCTTCGAAAGCCGGAGCTCGTAGCCTGCCAATATGGAGCAGTTGGGATAGTTCTTACAGATATGGACGAGGTTATCGAAATCGCCGATGGCGGTATAATCCATGGGGTGCGGTTTGCCTGCCCAGATGATCTGGATGGGTCGCTCGCGGTTGCTTACGAGTTGGTGAAAGCGGTCTTTGTCCGTCAGCAGCAGACCGGCGCGTTTGTACCCGGTAAAGCGTTTGGCGAATACGATGGTCAGCGTCCCGGGGTCGTAGATCTCACCGTTCTGGTCAGCAACTATGTCGAAGAGTTGCCGTTTGCCCTCCATCTTCAACCGGCCGAGTTTTTCGTCGTCGTTTGCCGTCAGCGCTTCGTACATCGAGGCATCGGCCCAATACCGAAAGTTTTGGGCATTCGTTATCGAAAAAAGCGGGCAGATGCCGGTATACTTATTCCATATCTTGTCGAGTGTTTGCAGATGAAGTTTGGAGACCCCGTTGGCGCGGCCTGCCAGCCGCAATGCCGCCAGGGTATGGTCAAGGGTGTTTCCTTCCGGCCTGGTAATGGCCGTTACTTCCGTCAGTGGCACATCGCAGAAGAATCCGAGCTTTTCAAGCAGGGTAATATCGTTCCGCGGGTTGCCGCCTGTCTCGGGGGTATGATTGGTGAAAACCAGCAATTTCCTTAGTTTTTCGAGGTCTTTGCATTTGTTGTACAGGTAAAAGGCCAGCGGCAGGCCATGTGATTCGTTGAGATGCCAGACTTCGGGCATCCAGCCGAGGGCCTCGAAAAGCTTTGCGCCGCCGGCGCCCAGCAGGATTGCCGCGGCGATCCTTGTCTCGGGATTGGGATCGTACAGTTTATGGCTGATGGTATGGGCGAGGTAATCGTTTTCCGGCAGGTCAGTCGTCAGCAGAAAGAGCGGGGCGGTATTGAAGATATCCGGCGGAAGATAAAATGCCGTGACCCAAACGTCATGATCCGAAACCCGGATGGTGAATTTCAGCTGTGTGGGCTGGAGGAAGCCGTAGATCTTTTCCTCGAAAAGCACATCCATAGTCTGATCGCTT